>JADYYU010000247.1 GCA_020853515.1 Chitinophagaceae bacterium
AGTGGGTGAGCAAAATATAACATACACGGGCACCAAAGATATGAACGCACTGCAGCCTAAAGTGATCAATGTATTTAATTGCTGGGACGACGAGGTAGCCATGGCCCCCGGGCAGATGACCGATATTGGCGGCAAATATGGTGTACGATCGCTGATGGTAGCAGCCCAATGCCTCAAAGACGGTGAACTGGATGGTTTGATCACCAATCCGATCCATAAAAAAAATTCACAGACAAATGATTTTAATTATACCGGTCACACCCCTTTCCTGAAAGAGAAATTCGGCGCTAAAGACGTAGCCATGATGCTTTGCACCGATGAGCTGAAGGTTTCTTTACTCACTGAACATGTGCCGATTGCAGAAGTTGCCAAACATATTACGGTCGAAAATATTGTTTCAAAAGTGCGGATTATCAACGAAAGCCTGATCAAAGATTTTGGTGCAGACAAGCCAAAGATCGCCGTACTGGCACTTAATCCGCACGCGAGTGACAATGGACTGGTGGGCAATGAAGAACAGAACATCATTTTGCCGGCAATAGACAAACTGAAGAGTGAAGGCATCCTCGCGTATGGACCTTATGCTGCAGATGGCTTTTTTGCACGACAGCACGACAAGCAGTTTGACTGCGTACTGGCCATGTATCACGATCAGGGCTTAATTCCATTCAAGAGTTTTGACAAAGGTTTGGGCGTAAATTATACTGCAGGTTTGCCTGTGGTACGTACTTCGCCCGATCATGGCACGGCTTTTGACATTGCGGGCAAAAACAAAGCCGACAACGCTTCATTTCTGGAAGCGCTCTATTTGTGTATCGACATTTTGCATCAGCGCCGGGGCTATGCCGAAAACACCCGCAACAAACTACAAAAAGGCATGAATAAAAACATGCTGAAAAAAACCAAAGAGGATATCGAAGAGTAAGCGCTGCAAGCCTTTATTTTACCATTCACAAAGCCTGTTCAGTGCGGGGGGGACAGGATACCCGTGTCAGCATTAATTGTTCAGGCCGATCATCTTGCCCGGTATAATATGAATGATGTTCATCATTTCGAGATTCAGCATGGCAGCAGCTATTTGTGAACTGTTTAAATTCGCAAGCTGCATCAGTTCGTCTATATGAACAGGTTGCTTTTGCTGCAGAATGGCCAGCAGGGTTTTTTCGTCCTCAGACATCATAATAAAAAGTTCCTTTTGCACGGCACGGGGCTTGGGCATTTGCTTCCAACCCAGTTCACGCGCTATATCGTCGGCACTGGTAATGAGCTGACCTTTTAATTTTCGTATGAGCAGGTTACATCCGGCGCTTTTGGTGTCTATGCTTCTGCCCGGAAAACAGTACACTTCCCGATTGTATGAAAATGCGATATCAGCAGTGATCATAGAACCGCCACGCACATCCGTTTCGACCACTATGGTAGCGTCAGACAAACCTGCCACGATACGGTTTCGGGTAGGAAAATTGCCCTTTTCGAGTGCTGAATGCGAAAAATATTCAGATAGCAAAGCACCTTGCTGAAGCATTTCTTTGGCCACCGGAGCATGAGCAGGAGGATAGATCATGTGAAGGCCATGCGCAAGCACCCCAACCGTAGGTGTACTATGTTTAACACAGGCTTTATGTGCAATAATATCAATGCCATAGGCCATGCCACTCACGATCACAGCATGGTAGCCCTTTAACTGTTCAATCATTTCTTCGCACATGCGCCGTCCATATTCGGTAAATGCCCGGGTGCCGATCACGGATAATACCCGTTGGCTGTTTAAGTCAACATCCCCCTTTTGAAAAAGCAAAGAAGGACTGTCTACACAATTGGCCAGGCGTTGCGGATAGTTTTCATCGTCAAAACAGCGGATATGGATCTGATGGTCGGCCGTGTACTGCAACTCACGATCGACGAGTTTAAAATCATCAAACGATTTTAAGGCAGCCGCATTCCCGTCAGTGAGCAAGCCGGTTTGTCTGAGTGATTTAAAATTCTGCCGGAATGTTTCTTCGGCGCTGCCAAATACGCTGATCAGTTTTTTGTATTTGACCGGTCCAATGCCGTTTACCAGACTCAGTGCGAGCCGGTAGTATAATTCTTGGGTGTGCATGCAGGTAGTAGTAGGTGGTGATTTTTCAAAAAAAATTTCAGGCAATATTAATAATTTGTCTATAGAATTATAAAAAAAGCCATGGAAATTTGGTAAACATTATTTGTATTACCCACTTTTTGATTATATTTGAGATTCTAAAATAAATTGAATGAAAATTTTTACTAAAATTTTAGCGGTGTTGCTGTTGATCGTGGCTGTTGTATCTGTTTCATGCAGAAGATCCAATAATAGTAAATATTTTTACGACGCAAAAAAAGACACCTCGGCTCCTATCATCAATATCAGTGTACCTATTAAAAACGACACTTACAATTACGGCGATGATATTCACATAGTAGGCACTGTAACTGACTTACAGACTGCAGGATTTGGCGGAAAATTATCGACACTGAGCATTAAAATAGACGAATTACATAACTGGGACAGCACTTTTGTGGGTGTGATGCTTCAAAAAAATCCTGCTGTAGACGCCAAGGAAGGTTATCCTTTTAATGAAAAAATGCTGATCTTCTCGGGTGCAAATCCCACCTTTTGCAGACTGGAAGTCGCTGCGGCCGACTACTCAGGCAAAACTACACGCGACACCGTGTACTTCCACATACAATAAACTGAAAACTAATTTTCAGAAAAGTCCTTTAATTTTATTTATTATTTGCGGTCAGTGAATGCTTCATAGCTATATCATCACCCGAAGCTAAAAGTATTTTGTCAGTGATGCAACCTTAGGGGTTTAAACTAAAAATGACTTTTCTGGAAAGCCCCTTTAGTTACTTTTTGCGGACCGTTCTCTGTTCAATGCGTTTTTCATAGGCTGAGCCCTGAAATATTTTATGGACAAAAATGCCCGGTGTATGGATCATGTCGGGTTCCAGTTCACCCGTTTCAACTAAAATTTCCACTTCCGCAATGGTAATACGACCGGCCATCGCCATCATCGGGTTAAAATTACGGGCCGTTTCTCTGAATATCAGGTTACCCTGGCGGTCGCCTTTCCAGGCTTTGACAATGGCATAGTCGCTTTCAAAAGCCTTCTCCATCAAATATTCTTTTTCCTCGCCATACATTGTAAAACGGCGCGTTTCTTTGCCTTCGGCCACTTCGGTGCCTACTCCTGCAGGTGTATAAATCACCGGCATGCCATAACCGGTGGCCATGCAACGGGTGGCTAAGGTACCCTGTGGAATGAGTTCAACTTCAAGTTCACCGCTGAGCAATTGCCTTTCAAACTCAGCATTTTCACCCACATACGAGGAGATCATTTTTTTTACTTGCTTTTGCTGCAACATCAAACCAATGCCAAAGTCGTCTACGCCTGCATTGTTTGAAATACAGGTCAGATTTTTAACCCCTTTACGCACCAGAGCACTGATACAATTTTCAGGAATGCCACAGAGGCCAAAGCCGCCCAGCATAATGGTCATGCCATCCTGTATATCTTTTACTGCATCATCTGCATTGGCCACTACTTTATTCAGTCCCATACTTAAATCAATTTTTGAAAAAACAAATGTAATAAATTCCGATAGTGCTCAACGATTCTCAGGAGCTTTATTTTTTGAAGGCTGACCGTTCATGCCCGATAGCACACATTTCTTACTCTGTGATCTGCACCTTAAGCTGATCGCCCTGACAAACTAAAGTTACATAATTAAACAGTTCACCGTTGGTATAATATCCGTGGGTAAATTCGTCTGCACCTTTCGTCTGATCATTTTGAATACGAAATACCCACTGTCCGTCCTTCTTTTCGATGGCTGTCCAGTCGTATAAACCCACAAAAGTTTCACCGGGTTTAATATTCGAAAAAGTTTGACTCACATTATTGGTGGTGACTTTTACGGATACCGGATAGGTGTTGCTGTTGGTTATTTTAAATTCGGTTACCTTTTTTGTTGAGCATGAAATACTCAACAGGAGACAGAGCAGAATGATAAGGTTTCGCATAAGGATTGGAGATTTGAATTTTAAAAGTAAGGTTTTTATTTTACAAATAAAAGATTGCCTGAATCAACAAGTGTTTTCCTTTTCAGTGCTGTATTGCATCAAAACCTGCACAATCGGCGGTAAAATTGCAAATTAAGAACGAACCGCTATTTTGTCACTAACTTTACAAAAAATACTACACACATGAAAACAAGCGCCGTAACCACTGTACTAGTGCTCGCCATTTTTATTTTTGCCTGCAAAAAAACAGAAACACCTACCACCGTCGATTGCAGCGGCACAGCTCCAACGTACACAGCCAATGCGAAAGCCATACTCGACCTGCATTGCGCCACCGCAGGCTGTCACGATGCAGGCAGTAAAAAGGACGGGAAAGACCTGAGTACTTATGCTGCTGCAAAAACAGTAGCCTCTGCCAATTCATTTCTGGGCAGCATACAACAACTGAGTGGCTATACCAAAATGCCTGAAGGGGCTTCCAAATTAAGTGATGCGGATATTAAAACGCTGAGCTGCTGGGTACAGAACGGTATGCCGCAGTAAATGCGTGCAATTTTTCGGATTAAAACTTTGTACCTAAAAAAAGTTAGGCCCTCGGTACAATCTGTGCCATGAGGTCGGCTTCGCACACAATTTTGTTGCCTACATAGGCGGTGCCTTTCATTTCGCAAATACCTCTGCGGATCGGTTGTGTGAGTTCCATTTTCATGACCAGCGTATCGCCCGGCATCACTTTTTGCTTAAAGCGTGCATTGTCTATTTTCAGAAAGTAAGTGTCGAACTTCTTTTCAGGCCCACCCTGATTATTCAGCACCAGTACGCCGCCGGTTTGCGCCAGCGCTTCGAGCTGCAATACGCCCGGAAACACCGGATTGTCGGGAAAGTGCCCGGTAAAACAAGGCTCATTGAAGGTGACATTTTTAATGCCAACAATGTGGTTATCACTTAATTCGATAATTTTATCTACCAGCAAAAACGGATAACGATGTGGCAGCAACTTTGAAATATAGTTGATATCATAAATAGAGGGGACGGTAGGATCGTACACCGGCACGTCGAGCATGCTTTTATTTTTCTTGATATACTCTTTTATTTTTTTGGCAAAAGCGATATTCGTTTTGTGCCCGGGACGGTAGGCAATAATATTGGCTTTGATCGGATAGCCCACCAACGTGAGATCGCCGACAATATCGAGCAACTTATGCCTCGCAGGTTCGTTGGTAAAATGAAGGTCTAAATTATTTAAGATCCCTTCCTGCACCACTTCTATTTTTTGCTTGTTAAACATTTTAGCCAGTTTATCCAGCTCTTCTTTGTCCAGCACCCGGTCTACCACTACGATGGCATTATCAAGATCGCCCCCTTTGATGAGGTTATTATTGTATAAAAATTCGATTTCATGTAAAAAACAAAAAGTACGCCTGGGTGCAATTTCTTTCTTAAAGCTTTTTAAACTTTTCAGGTAAGCATGCTGGGTGCCCAGTACGGTAGAATTAAAGTCGATCATGGTGGTGATCTTATATTCAGTACTTGGCGTGGCCACCATTTCTACATTTTTATCATCGTCTGTAAAAGCGATATTGGTATCAATGGAGAAATAGATCTTTTTGGCGTCCTGCTCTACAATACCCACTTTTTCGATGGCTTCTACAAACACAATCGAACTGCCGTCCATGATGGGAATTTCTTCTGCTTCAAGCTGTATCAGCGCATTATCTATACCCATGCCGGTCAGAGCCGCCAGAATATGCTCTACTGTGGCTACCCGGGCGCCGTTTAACTCAAGGGTGGTTCCCCGTGAGGTATCTACCACATAATCCACATCTGCTTTTACAATCGGGGCGTCGGGCAGGTCTACACGTTGAAATTTGATACCGTGGCCGGGGCTTGCAGGTTTAACGGTCATTACAGAACGAACGCCGGTATGTAATCCAACGCCTTCTACCACAAATTCGCTTTTCAGTGTTTGCTGATTTGACTTATACGTGTTCATTTTGTTCTCGTTTTTCACAAATTAAAAATTTAGCTTTTATTCTGTAGTTCTTTTACCTTATTTTCA
>JADYYU010000248.1 GCA_020853515.1 Chitinophagaceae bacterium
CCCGAAAGTGAAACTATGGATATTGAAGGCTGGGATCTGACAAAGGTATTACGACTGATGCGTAAATCAAATACGACTGTTTTTGAATGGCTGCAATCACCGATATGCTATAGCGAAAAAGACAATTTCCGTCAGGAATTATGGACGCTCGCACAAAATTATTTTTGTGCAAAATCAAACATGCATCATTATCTTGGCATTGCAAAAGGTGCGATGGAAACGGTGATAAATGAGAACACGATCAAAATTAAAAAATTGTTTTATGTACTCAGGCCTTTGCTTGCGGCCAAATGGTGTTTCGAAAAACAAGGCATCGCTCCCATGTCCATTTTCCCATTGCTCCAATTGCTTCCTGTCCATTTGAGAGAAGATATCAGCAGGTTGATTGCTATGAAAGAGACCGCCTCAGAGGGTTTTGTGATCAGCATTGAACCTGTTTTACTGAACTATCTCAAATCAGAACTGCAGTCGTGTACAGACCATGTTCAGCAATTAGAAAAGGTTACAGCGGATAGCAAACCTTTAAATAATTTTTTCAAAAAAATACTGCAACGTTATGACTATTGACGAACTGAAAAACAATGGACTGCTATTGTTTGAATGCATTGCCGGAAGTAAGGCTTTTGGGTTATCGACGCCCACTTCAGACACCGATATCAAAGGGGTATTTTATATGCCAAAGCATTTATATTATGGTATCGAGTACATACCGCAGATCAGCAATGAAACGAACGATATTGTTTATTACGAACTGGGCAGATTTGTTGAATTACTGATCAAAAACAATCCGAATATACTTGAGATACTCGCTACACCAGACGACTGCATTTTATACAAACATCCGGTCATGGACCATTTGTCAATTGATTTCTTTTTGTCAAAATTATGCCGTGATACCTTTGCCGGATATGCCCTTACCCAAATCAAAAAGGCAAGAGGTTTGAACAAAAAAATTGTCAACCCCTTACCCGAAGAAAGAAGAACCGTTCCTGATTTTTGTTATATCATACATGAAGGAAAATCTTTTCCATTGAACGAATGGCTCGTGCAAAATCATTACAAACCGCAACATTGCGGTCTTATTCATATCAATCACACCAAAGGTCTTTACGCAGTTTACTATGATCATGAAAATACGTTTGGTTATAAAGGTATTATGCGGAATGACGATGCAAACGACCTTTCACTTTCTTCCATTCCGAAAGGAGAAAAGGAAATCGCCTATCTCTTTTTCAATATTGAAAATTATTCTATGTATTGCAAAGAGTATAAAGAATATTGGGACTGGGTAATAAAACGCAACGAAAATCGTTTTCAGCTAAATGAAGATCACGGAAAAAATTACGATGCTAAAAATATGATGCATACCATTCGTCTTTTGCAGGTTGCCGAAGAAATATTGCGTGATGGCAAACTCACAGTACGAAGGTCAAACAGGGAAGAACTCCTGTCGATCAAACGGGGTGAATGGGATTATGAAGTTCTGCTGACTATGGCCGACAAACTGACACAACGAATCAATGACCATTACGAAGCATGTGAACTACAGTTATTTCCTGATGCTGAAAAAGCCATTGCCACGGTGGTGAAGATGCGGCAGGAATTGTATAAATAATTTTCGCCCTGCTTACAACAGATGACACTTCTTAATACCTGTTGGCATCTCCTGGCAAAATAAAACCGCAGGCTCCTAACGCTGCGGTTTATTCAAATAGACACTTACTTCACTATCTCAAATCGACAGCATCTTTCTTTTCCTCATAGAAATGTCCGCAATGCTGTTTCCAATGCTTATAGTGGCGCGGCCCCTTAGTGGCCATCAATGTTCCGAATGTGATCATTGCACTGATCGCAGCAATGATAAATTTTCTTTTTTTGTTCATGATTCTATTTATTGATTAAAATTGTTTCTGCAATGGGCAAACCGGTCTGCCGATTTACTTTTAAAAGCCTGATACTCATCCTCGCTCATAGACCTGATCTTATCCGCATAATGGCTGCCACCGCCCCAACCTCTGCCGGCATAGGCATAGCGCAGTCCGCGATATCTCCACATACCAAAAGGCGTGAAAATAAATTTAAGCAGCAGCACGATCAATATAAAAGGTCCTGCAAAAAATAAGATAGCCCCGATGGCCGTTCCCCATAAAATGGATTTGAAAATTGTCATGTTCATATTAATTAAATTTTTTATTGTTAATATGGAAGACGGGCAGCGATCCATTTTACTTTAAAAAGAAATAAAAAATTTGAGACTAATACAAACCCGCTATTAAGGGTATTTACCCATGGGCAAATAAGCGTTCAAAAAAAAATAGGATACCTCAGCAATAATTTGCAAATAGTTTTAATACCTGATGCATCTTCAAAGTATCTAATCTAAAGCTAACATCGTTTATTCCACTCTTCCTTAAAGCGGTCTTTCTCTCCCTCATTCATGTCCATCAGTTTTTCTTTGAAACGTGCTGAATCAAAATCGGGGCGTTTAGGTTTGCCACCGAAACCAAAATTGCCAAACAATAAACGCGACAATACAAAGATGCCCATTGCCTGCCAGTAGGTAATCGTCTTTAAGCCGGTAACGCCCGGTAAAATGGCATTCCACAAATACATCACGGCGGCCGATGTTCCGAAAAGCCCCAGCAGTATAAATATAAAGAATACAGGCTTTTTTCCTTTGTACTGCTTGCCGGCATGTGGTATCATATCCTGTTTGATTTTATTGATAAATTTCCCGATAAAGATAATCAAGTTTTTTTCGCAAATGCTTTACCGCATAGCCTTTTCTGCTGATGATGGTCTTAATATTCATCCCCTCCGTGTCTGCAATTTCCTGCAAAGTTTTATGTTCAATTTCGTTCAAAATAAACACCTGCTTTTGATTTTCGGGTAGTTCATCAAGGGCGGTAAACATTTCTTTCCAGAAGAGATTTTTAAATAATTTCAATTCAGGATCATTGTTGTCGTCCAGTAAAAGAATCTCTTTAATTGAAAATTCCCCTTCTTCATTCTCAAATGTCATGTCTTCGAGTGACGAGGATTTAATTTTACGGTAAGAGTCAATGATCTTATTTCTGGCTACAAAATACAACCAGCCACTGACGCTTTCCAGTTCTTCGAAGCCAGCAACCTTACTGAGCTGATACCATACATCCTGCAAAATATCTTCTGCGTCTTCTACAGTACCCACTTTACCCCTGATAAAACCCATTAATTGCTTTCCGTATTTTTTTACGGTTTCAGCAACAGAGAAAACGGTTTTTTGTTCAGCCATGGAGAGTGTCATAACAGCGTAGACGAATGTATCTTTATTTTACTTTAAAAATTTTCATTTTTTATCGCTGTGTTTCAGAATAAATCGCAAAGAGGTGTCTTTGGTGATATAGGCCCAGCTCCAGTTAATAAAAATAATCAGCTTATTTCGCACACTCAGTATCAGCATCAGATGCAAAAACATCCACACCAGCCAGGCAATATATCCTTTAAATTTTACAAAAGACAGATCAACAACAGCCTTGTTTCTGCCAATGGTAGCCATGGAACCAAGATCTTTGTATTCAAATTCGAGG
This sequence comes from Chitinophagaceae bacterium, assembly GCA_020853515.1. GTDB lineage: Bacteria > Bacteroidota > Bacteroidia > Chitinophagales > Chitinophagaceae > OLB11. Next base: position 3,570 of record JADYYU010000248.1, read on the forward strand.
GCTGTCCTTTGCAGGGCGATGCGCTTGAAGTTATTTGCCAGATTTTTTGCCTGATTGATAGCCACATTCGCAACTTGCGGATGCCCTTTGGGATATAAAGGCGTTTCCATATACGCGATGTCACCCAGTGCAAAAATACGTTCACTTAACAGCATTTGATTGATCCGGTTTACCTGAATGCGATTGCCCTGTATTATATTTTCCGGAGGCAACCCCTTCATCACATTACCGGTAACTCCCGCAGCCCAGATCACTGTGGCTGACGAAATAACCGATCCGTTACTAAGTTGTAATACCTGACCATCGTAGTCCTTTACAAAAACTTCAGTAATGATCTGCACGCCCATTTTCAATAAGTAATTTCTGGAGGCCTCCTTTGCCTGAGCACTCATATTATTTAAGGTATGCTTACTGCCTTCAACAAGTATAATTTTGAATGCCGTGAAATCGATGCCCGGATAATCCTTCGGTAAAATATTTTTTTTAATCTCGGCAAAGGCTCCGGCAAGTTCAACACCGGTGGGACCTGCGCCGACTATTACAAGGTTCATCAAATTTTCTTTTTCATGCTCCTCAGCAGAAATAATATTTTCGAAGGTTTGCAATATATGGTTGCGGATGGCGATCGAGTCGTAAGTGGTTTTCAATGTAAATGAATATTTGGCAATGTTCTGATTTCCGAAAAAGTTGGTTTTGCAACCGATCGCGATCACTAAATAATCGTACCTGAACTCACCGACTGTGGTAATTACCAATTGTGCGGTATCGTTTACCTCTATTACCTCCGCCAGTCTGATCTGCAGATTTTTTTTATGCTTAAAGATATTTCTGAAAGGAAATGAAATACTGGCTGGCTCAATTTGAGAAGTCGCCACCTGATAAAACAATGGCTGAAACTGATGATGATTGATCTTATCAATCAGTAACACATCAAATAAGTGACTGTCAATTTTTTTCACAAATTCGATGCCGGCAAAACCACCGCCAATCAGGATGATTTTCTTTTTTTCTTTCATGGTTGAGTTGTTGTATTCAAATGCAAAAGTACGACCGGCAGACCACTCGCGGGAACCTGTTTTTGCATGGCACAATGAGGGCCATAAATAAAAAAGAAGTTCATTGCTGAACTTCCTTTTTTAATTTATCACTAAAATATTAGTTTTTCTTCGCATTCTTGGCTTCGATGCTCAAAGTGGCATGAGGCACAGCACGTAAGCGCGCTTTGTCGATCAGTTTGCCGGTGTCGCGGCAAATACCATAGGTTTTATTTTCAATACGCACCAAAGCTTGTTCAAGATGCGTTATGAAACTGATCTGACGGCTGGCAAGTTGCGTAAACTGCTCGCGATCCATTGAGGCGCTGCCGTCTTCAATACTTTGATACTTATTTTCTGTATCTTCAGTACCGCCTTCGTCTTTACGCATAATCACACCCTGCAAATACTGTAGTTCTGTTTTAGCTGTTTCCAGCTTACGCTGAATCAATTCTTTGAACTCTGACAGATCTTCATCGCTGTAGCGATAACTGGGTGAGGTATCTGCTGCGGTATTATCTAAAATAGACCTACGTTGTTCCGGTTCATATTTTTTTAATGCGATCTCATCTTCGCCTTTTCTTTTCATATCTGCTGTTTTTCTGTGAGCTATTACTTTTCCTGTATCGTTCTTTAAATTAGACGCCGCAAATGTATTGGTTTTATATACATCGGCACGTTTGGGCAATGTGTTATTGCTGCTGGTAATGACTGTTTTTGTGGGCCCTGATTTCTTATCGGCCTTTTTGGGTTTATCGGCTTTAACCTTCACAGGCTTTACCTTTTCTTCTTTCGCTGCTTTTACCGGTTTGGTCTTTTCTATCTTAGGGCTTGTTTTTGGTTCAATCTTCACGGCTGGTTTAGCAGCACTTTTTTTAGGAGCCGGCGCTGCAACTGCTTTTTTAGGGGCCGCAACCGGTTTGGCGGCTACCTTCTTGGGAGCAACGACTGGTTTGGCTACCACTTTTGGGGCAGGTGCTGCTTTTTTAGGAGCAGGGGCCGCTTTTTTGGCCACCGGTTTAGGGGCAGCTTTGGCAGCAGGTTTAGTTGCTGCAGGTTTGGATGCTGCAGGTTTAGATGCTGCAGGTTTAGTTGCTGCCTTAACGACTGCAGGTTTCGGAGTTGCCTTTTTAGGAGCAGGTTTAACCGCTGCTTTCGGAGCCGGTGCTTTCGCAGCGGGCTTCTTGGCTACAGGTTTGGCAGCCGTTTTTTGTGGCGCTGCTTTTACAGCAGGCTTTGCCGCTGCTTTTACCGGAGTTGCTTTCTGAGGCGCACTCTTAACATTTTTTTTAGAAACTTCCTTCTTAGAAGCCGGTTTTTTTGCAGCCATAGCCATTAATTTGTTTTTGTGATTAAAACTTGTATATTGTGTTCATTGACTTCTATATCAGTCCCACCCTGCATTTCAGGGAAAAAGTCTAATTTGTCCGCCAAAATTTCCGTGCAAATATATGAATAAAAGTTATTCAGCGGATTTTTTAACATTTCCGAATCAGCCACCTGCACGACGATCCGATCGGTTAATTCAAAATTAGAATCTTTTCTGATTTTCTGTATTTTATTCACAAATTCCCGGGCCAGTCCTTCTTCTGCCAGCGCATCGGTCATATTGGTATCCAGCGCAACAGTCAGGCTACCTTTATTTGCCACCAGCAGTCCCGGAATATCATCTGAAGTAATTTCCACGTCTCCGGGCATGATTTCTATTGTTTCACCATCCACCTGAAGACTGAACGATTCATTGCGTTCAAGTTCCAGTATGTCCGCAGATGTCATACGGGCAATTTCCTGTGCCACTACTTTCATTTTTGCCCCCATACGGCTGCCCAGGGTTTTAAAATTGGCCTTGATCTTCTTTCTGATCAGATCGTTGTCTGCAGCAATAAACTCGATTTCTTTGATATTGACTTCCGCCTTAATGATAGCCTCGATCGATTCAATTTTGCTTTGCAATGAAGGGTCAATCAGCGGAATAATGGCCTTTTGCAAGGGTTGTCGTACTTTGATATTTGATTTTTTGCGAAGCGACAGTAAAAGCGAACAGACATCCTGTGCTATTTGCATGCGCTGCTCCAGCTCTGTATCAATATCATCAATGATCACCAGTGGATAATCGCATAAGTGCACCGACGATTGATGCTCGCGGTTTGAAATAGCATTCAGATTTTTATACAGCCAGTCGCTGAAAAACGGGGCAACAGGCGCGATCAGTTTACTCAGGGTTTCCAGACATTCATATAAAGTTTGATAGGCCGCTATTTTGTCTGCCTCATACTCCCCCTTCCAGAAACGACGCCGGCAGAGCCTTACATACCAGTTACTCAGGTGTTGGTCTACAAATTCGTCAATAGCACGACCAGCCTTGGTGGGTTCATAATCATCCATATTGGCCTGCACATTTTCGATCAGGGTATGCAATGATGAAATGATCCAGCGATCCATCTCAGGCCTTTCCGGCACAGGAATATACTGCTCCTGAAAGGTAAATTGATCGACATTGGCATATAACGCAAAAAAAGTGTACGTATTATAAAGAGTATTGAACAACTTCCGTTGCGACTCCTCAATGCCTTTCACATCAAATTTTAAACTGTCCCAGGGGGAGGCATTGGTGATGAGGTACCAGCGTGTGGCATCAGCCCCGTATTGATGAATCGTTTCAAAAGGATCCACCACATTACCCAGCCGTTTACTCATTTTATTACCAAACTTGTCCAGCACAAATCCGTTCGCTACCACTGTTTTGTAAGCTACCGAATCAAATAATAGCACTGCCAGCGCATGCAAAGTGTAAAACCAGCCACGGGTCTGATCAACACCCTCAGCAATAAAGTCGGCCGGAAATGCTTTCGGAAAATCAGGATGCGCCGTATCAGATGAGCCAGCACCAAAAGGGAAATGCCATTGCGCATAAGGCATAGCCCCACTGTCGAACCACACATCGATCAGATCCGGTTCGCGAAACATCTTTTGTCCGGTCGGCGATTTTAAGATCACCTTATCGATATACGGCTTGTGTACATCGTTGAGTTCTTTCTCCGGACTTTCCTCGTGCAGTAATGATTTTATTTCTGCAATACTACCGCAGCAAACTTCTTCGGTGCCATCTTCACTGCGCCATACCGGCAGGGGCGTACCCCAAAAGCGGCTGCGACTCAAATTCCAGTCTACCATATTCTCGAGCCAGTTACCAAAGCGTCCTTCACCGGTCGC
>JADYYU010000249.1 GCA_020853515.1 Chitinophagaceae bacterium
GGCGATCAGGGACCTCAAATCTTAAAAGAACTGCAGCAAAAAGCGATCCGTAACGAAAATCTATTCGAAGGTCTGATGGAGGCTGTAAAATACTGCAGCCTGGGTCAGATTACAAATGCGCTGTTTGAAGTGGGTGGACAGTATCGACGGTCTATGTAAAAATACTTCCCTGCAGGAACCGGAATGAATGTTACGACGGATATAATTGATCGTTCTGCGATCAAGCCCCACCTGATGTACATCACAGTGAATGCACTGTCAGATACGCTTTCATCTACGTTACATTTTCTTTGGTGAACCATGATTGAGTAACAACCATCTAAATACTACGGATGCCGTTGGATCTGCCTGGATGAATTTCAGTAATGTAGTAATCAATCTTAAAAGTTTTTAATACATTTGCGCCATGAAAAAAATAATCATATGTTCGATGGTCGCGTTCACTTTTCTTCAGGCCTGCAGTAAAAAAAAGGAATGTAATGAAAATACAACGCAGGCACCTGCAACTGAAGTGACAGCTTTGCGCGACTATTTAACTGCGAATAGCATCACTACCAAAGAAGATTCACGAGGTTTTTTCTATATTATCACCGACAGTGTATTTGGCGACAAACCCACTACCTGTGATAATATCCGCATAGCTTATAAAGGCACCTTGCTGAACGGCAGCGTATTTGATCAGTCAAACAGTCAGACATTTACACTTTCAAATTTAATTGCAGGTTGGCAACAGGCCCTGCCTCTTATTGGCATTGGCGGCAGTATTACTATTTACCTGCCTCCCACCCTTGCATACGGAAGTAAGGCATCAGGATCGATTCCTGCAAATTCAAATTTAAAATTTGAAATTGACTTACTTGGTTTCTAAGATTCAGCTTTCCCTTTCAGCATAGGCACAAATACAAAGTCTTCAAATTTTTCTTCCGTAAAAGAGCCATCAATCCCTTTTGTGATACGGGTCATTGTTTGAGTTTCGTCGCTTCCTAATGGCAATACCAATACACCATTCGGTTTCAACTGTTGCAACAGATCGTCCGGAATATAGGGCGCTGCAGCCGTAATCAGTATTTTGTCGAAAGGGGCAAAAGTGGGTAAACCCTTATAACCATCCCCATAAAAAAATTTAATGTTTTTGTATTTGTTCCGAAAAGGATAAGCGATCAGATTTTTTTCATACAATTTCTTTTGGCGTTCGATCGTAAAAACAAGCGCACCCAGTTCAGCCAGTACTGTAGCCTGATAAACGCTTCCTGTGCCGATTTCAAGCACCTTTTCTCTCGGCTTAATGTTCAGGAGCTGAGTTTGATAAGCCACCGTATAAGGCTGAGAAATCGTTTGCCCTTCCCCGATCGGAAATGCCCTGTCTTCATAGGCTATTTTATCAAAAGCATTATCAAGAAAAAAGTGCCTGGGAATATTCTGCATAGCAGCAAGAACCGATTCATCGGTAATCCCTTTGTTTTTAACTATTTCTACTAATTTTATCCTTAAGCCCTTATGCTTATAAGTGTCTAATTTACTATTCGTCATTTTCAATGCTGTCAGGCGTCTTACTTCGCCACCTTATAAAATTTTTCAAAATGGGGTTTGCTGTTCAAAACATTGTTGAGCAACAAGGTGTCATTATCTTTAAACCTGTATTGTAAATAATAGGTTTGGTTTGCATCATCAGTGTACATCGTCAACTCCTGCTTTTCTTCATTAATGCTATACTTAAAGCCTCTGATCATTGTAATAATCGAACGGCCGGAGTTGTATGTCTTGTTATCCAGATACTCATACCACACATCATCACTCTGCCATTTACCGATCATTTTTTGCTCATCAGATTGTTTGCATGACACAAAAAAACAGAGCCCTAAAAAAAATACTAAACGACTATTCATTCATCATCTCTTTAATGATCTGTGCGATATCTTCCGCATTGGGTTTTGAAAAATAATCGCCATCACTGCCATAAGCAGGCCGGTGAGGCTGAGCACTGATCGTACGGGGTGCCACATCCAGCCAGCGGTAACCTCCCTGCAATTCCATCACCTGCTGATACATAAAGGCGGTTGCTCCACCGGGTACATCTTCATCGATAAAAATAATACGGTTTGTTTTTTTCAACGACTCAATGATCACATGACCCGTATCAAACGGCAACAAAGTTTGCACGTCTATGAGTTCGCAACTGATACCGGCGGGCTGCAGATACTCAGCCATGGCTTCCTGTATAATGCGCAGGGTGGATCCGTAAGACACAATGGTAATATCTTCACCATGCTCTATTACTTCAGGCACGCCCAGAGGCACTGTCATTTCAGTAAGGTTGAGCGGCATATTTTCCTTCAGGCGGTAACCATTCAGACATTCTACTACCAGTGCAGGTTCATCGCTGCGCAACAAAGTATTGTACATACCGGCTGCCTGTACCATATTTCGGGGCACACAAATATGAATCCCCCTGAGTGAATTGATGATCATGCCCATTGGCGAACCGCTATGCCAGACGCCTTCAAGCCGGTGACCCCGTGTACGTACAATCAGCGGACATTTTTGCCCGCCCTTTGTACGGTATTGCAAGGTAGCCACATCGTCACTAAGAGGCTGCAAACCATAGAGTAAATAATCAAGATACTGAATTTCGGCGATAGGACGTAAGCCGCGCATCGCCATACCAATACCCTGCCCCATAATAGTGGCTTCGCGGATGCCGGTATCAAATACACGCCATTTACCATGCTTTTGCTGTAATCCGGCAAATCCCTGATTCACATCCCCGATATTGCCCACATCCTCGCCAAAAGCAAATACCAATGGATTATTTGTAAGGGTATGATCGAAGAATTTATTCAGAATTTCAAAGCCGTTCTGCAGATCCGGTTCCACAGCGTATTCCGGCTTCACCACATTGATATTGGCTGCTTTGTATTGCGACCGGGAATGCAAACCGGATGAGTATTTCTCGAAGGCTTCCTCTTTTAATTGCCGATAATAATGCTCCAGCTTCTGAGCAGCGGCACTTCCGTTCGTGTACAAAAGCACTTTCGCAATGGCTTTCATCACATCCCGTCGCAATGGTTCACGGATACTATTTAGTTCTTTAACCACAGCCGCTATTTGTTCGCTATGAACACCCCCTTCTGCAATGATCGCATTGCAGCAGGCAGCAGTTTCTTCGATCTGTTGTTTAATAGGCGATAAAAACTGAGTCCAGGCATTCTTCTTAGCTTCATTCACGTCCAGTTTGCACTGTGCTTCGATCTCCAGTAATTCACTTTCATTGGCGATGGCATTTTCGAGTACAAATTCCCGCATTTTTTTAATGCAGTCCATTTCCTTTTCCCACTCAAGTCTTTCCTTGCCTTTGTAACGCTCGTGCGAACCTGAAGTTGAATGCCCTTGCGGCTGGGTAATTTCCTGTACATGAAATAAAGCCGGGATATGGGTTTCGCGGACTTTTTCAATGCCTTTTTTAAAGGTGTCGCACAAGGAGGCATAATCCCAGCCCTTCACTTTATATATTTCCAGTCCACCTGCTTTTTCATCATACTGAAAACCGGCAAGTGCTTCAGAAATGGAATTTTTGGCTGTCTGATATTTTCGTGGAACTGAAATACCGTAGCCATCATCCCAGCAAAAAATAGCAAGCGGCACTTTCATTACGGTGGCTGCATTTACTGTTTCCCAAAATAAACCTTCGCTTGTAGAAGCGTCGCCTATGGTAGTGAAACAGACTTCGTTGCCATTATCTGAAAATTGAGTCTGATTTTTTAATCCCTCCTGATTGCGGTATAATTTTGAGGCAAAAGCAAGGCCTAAACCTCTTACCATCTGTCCGGCGGTAGGCGATATATCTGAACTGCAGTTTTTAGTTGCTGCCAGGTTTTTAAATTCTCCGTTTTCATCTAAAAAACGGGTCGCATAGTGGCCATTCATTTGACGGCCTGCACTGCTGGGTTCTTCATTCACATCCGGGTTCGCATAGAGCTGCGCAAAAAAATGCTGCACCGTGCTCATTCCACTGGCAAACATAAAAGTCTGATCGCGGTAATAACCTGAGCGAAAATCGCCTGCTTTAAATACTTTGGCCATTGCAATTTGTGCAACCTCTTTGCCGTCTCCAAAAATTCCAAACTTAGCCTTGCCTGTCAGAACTTCCTTACGACCCAAAAGACTGGCTTCGCGGCTTCTGCAGGCCAGCGCATAATCATGCAGTACTTCGCTTTTAAAATCCTGAAATGAAATTTTTTCTATATTTTGCTCAACACTTTTATTGTCCATCTTAAGTTGTTTTTTTCGCCATTCACAAAAGACAAAAATACAAATCAAAATATTCTATTCACAAATTATTTATAATTTAAAACCTGAGGTTAATGAGGCTATAGTTAACCTCGGCTTAACCACGGAATGAATCAAATAAATAAAAAACAATCTACTTTTGGTATAACATTTAAAAAAAATATTTAAAACATGAAAAAATCAATCTTATTATTCAGCACACTGGCACTTTTTGCAACTGCAGCTTTTGCACAAAAGAAAACTGAAACAAAAGGTACAACGACAACAACGACGGCTCCTGTTACCACTACTTCAGGTACA
>JADYYU010000250.1 GCA_020853515.1 Chitinophagaceae bacterium
CAAATCAGGGATGCTCGACAGGTCGGGAGAGTTTAACACGATGGGATACAATACTGTCTTACTCGACTTTACAGGAAGCGGTGGCAGCACCGGCAGCACCACCACCATCGGTTATAAAGAAGGTGCGGAAGTAAAAATGTGTTATGATTTTTACAAACAAAAATATCCCGACAAACCCCTTATTCTGATGGGTACTTCGATGGGCGCCGCAGCCATTTTAAAATGTATAAACGACTATGAGATTAAACCCAATGCGATTATCCTGGAATGTCCGTTTGGCAGCATGTACAAAACCGTATGCAATCGCTTCGACGCCATGCAGGTACCGTCGTTTCCCATGGCTGCCATGCTGGTATTTTATGGCGGTATCATGAATGGCTTCTGGGCTTTTGAACATAACCCGATCGATTATGCAAAGAAGGTGAAATGCCCTGCCTTGCTGCTGTCGGGCGGCAGCGACGAGCGTGTGTCGTTGCAGGAGATTGATGAAATTTATGCCAATCTTCAGGGTAAAAAACAAAAGATCATTTATCCGCTTTCAGGTCATGAAAGTTATTTACATAAATATGCGGCTGAATGGCGGCATGATGTGGATTGCTTTCTGGAAGGAAAATAAAACACCGTTAGTTTCAATCAATTAAAAACGGACACCCAGCAGCAAGCCGGCACTATACGCAGTAAACGGAACCTGTTCCATTTTGTAATCATACATGGAATATACTTTTGTATGCTGAAACCCCATGCCGATGCCTGTATCCAGACCGATGAGGAAATGCTTCGAGATCTGATAATGAAAACCATTGATCAATTGAAACGCATTCATCGCATCTCCATCCTGTTCCTGAATGGTATTGAAATAGAACAAGCCCGATTTTCCACCGGCCCCGATATAGTATTTAAATTTGCCCTGACCTGTAGGATAAAATTTTGCTTCATACAATATTGCCGCTGTGGTAAGATCGAATGCTATATAGGCTCCCAGCTTGATACCCAGATACCCTTTCACCAATAAGCGTTCCACATAAGCGCCGCCGCAGAGATAGGTTTTGTTTTTTGAAGCAAACACATTCACAGGTTGCAAACTGACAATATTGTTACCATAACGGGTATTTTCATTTTTTGGATTTGTCTTGGCGTCCTCGGGCTTGCTAAACAATTCGCTGGTATTGTTCTCATATATAATCTGTGAAACCTGACTCGTTTCAAGCGAATAAAGAGGGCCATTGAGATTAAAGAATTTTTTGTATGAAATGGTATTGGCATTTATCGCTTCTACTTTGGATAAGATGGTGTCTCCGTTTTTCCTGATAATTTTATCCTGTGAAAAACTGCACCAGGCGCTTATCGTCAAAATAAAACTGATAAAGAATATTTTCATTATGATCGTGGTTTGAATTTGATTATTTAGTAAAAATCGGGTGTCGTAACTATAAGTGTGTACATTATTTTCCTAGGCATTTAAAAAATCGCTGACTTTCGGATGACTTAATAATTTAATGGTCAAAGCCCCATAAAAAACAATGTACAGGATGATGCGCAAACGGCTTAAGAAAGAATTAAATTCAATGTCAAATAAACTGCCGATCTCCCCCGCTAAATTGAGTATTTGTATGGCCAGAAAAATAAGTAATAAATGCCGGAAAGTCATTTTATGAATTTAAAAAATCTTTGTACTTCTTCATTGTCAGCGCTTTTATAATTGCCAGAATATAGGAAGTACTTTGCAATAACATACCACCTATCAAAGCCTGACCGGCCCACGGCCAATGTTGCAATTTAGCCAATGCACCGATACCTAGTACCAACAGCGAAACCACAAATAAGACAATAATATATTTTACTTTCATATTGTTCATTTTCAAATTGCCAAATTATATACCCAGTTCCTTCCTTTGTTTCTCATCGATCATACCGGGTGCATTCAGCATCATATCGCGACCGGCATTATTTTTAGGAAATGCAATAAAATCGCGGATCGAATCCGAACCACCCAGCAAAGAACACAGGCGATCGAAACCCAATGCGATACCGCCATGTGGCGGAGTACCATATTCAAAGGCACTTAGCAGAAACCCAAATTTTTCGTTGGCTTCTTCCGGCGACATGCCCAGGGCAGCAAACATGCTCTCCTGAATTTTTTTATTAAAAATACGGATCGATCCGCCGCCGATCTCTGTGCCGTTGATCACCAGATCGTAGGCATTTGCCTTGATATCAGCGTACTTAGAACGATCATGCATCCATTCAACCTGTTCGGGTTTAGGCGAAGTAAAAGGATGATGCATGGCAATATAACGGTCTTCGGCCTCATCATAATCAAATAGCGGAAAATCAAGTACCCAGAGCGGTTTAAACACTTCAGGATTCCGCAATCCCAAACGCTGTCCCATTTCAAGACGCAGTTCGCTGATGGCTTTGCGGGTCAGGTTTTTTTCGCCGGCAAGTATCAGTATCAGGTCCCCTGCTTTTGCGTCACAAGCCGCAGCCATCTGCTTCAACTGATCTTCATTGTAAAATTTATCGACGGTACTTTTCAGACTTCCGTCTGCATTTACTTTAATAAAAACCAATCCCTTCATGCCTATCTGCGGACGTTTCACCCACTCGGTCAGTTCATCCGTTTGTTTGCGGGTATATTCGCTGCAACCGGCGGCTGCAATACCGACTACCAGTTCAGCAGTATCAAAAACAGCAAAACCGTTACCTTTCACCAAACCGTTCAACTCTTTCAGCTTCATCTCAAAGCGGATATCAGGCTTATCATTACCGTAAGTCTGCATGGCTTCATCATAACTCATGCGCGGAAAGTCGTGTTCAAATTCAAGGCCTTTTACATCCTTAAAAATGAATCTAGTCATTCCTTCAAATGTGTTCAGAATATCTTCCTGGCTGACAAAGCTCATTTCACAATCGATCTGTGTAAATTCCGGTTGCCGGTCGGCACGCAGATCTTCGTCGCGAAAACATTTTACGATCTGGTAGTATTTATCATATCCGGCCACCATCAGTAATTGCTTAAATAGCTGAGGCGATTGTGGCAGGGCATAAAACTGCCCTTCATGCATACGACTTGGCACTACAAAATCGCGCGCGCCTTCAGGAGTTGATTTGATCAGCATGGGCGTTTCAACTTCCATAAATTGCTGTCCGTCTAAGAAATTCCGGGCCGCGCGGCTGATCTTATATCTGAGTTCAAGATTTTTACGAACCGGTTCCCGTCTCAGGTCAAGAAAGCGATACTTCATTCGCAGTTCATCGCCCCCGTCGGTATTATCTTCGATGGTAAATGGCGGAATCTCAGATTTGTTTAAAATCAGATAATCAGTCACTTCCACTTCTACCTCTCCGGTGGGGATGACATTATTTTTGCTGCTGCGCTCCGTTACTTTGCCGTTCACCTGTATCACAAATTCACGTCCCAGGGGATTGGCATCCAGGTCGGCTGTCAATGTTTCATTAAAGTACAATTGGGTCACACCATAGCGGTCTCGCAGGTCAATAAAAGTAATACTGCCGAACTTACGGATGGTTTTTACCCAACCTGCAAGCGTGACAGTCCGTTGTGCATCTGCTAATCGTAATTCACCGCAAGTATGTGTTCTGTACATGATACATTCAATTTTTAAAGGGCGCAAAAGTAATGATTAATGATGAATGATGCTTTAATATTGCTTTTCGCATTAACAAAAAAGTCTCTGAAAGCGGATATATTTTAAAGCGGATGTCCTATTTTTAGCATTGAAAACATACCACTTATGAAAATACCGTATCGAAATCACCTTGTAGCCGGTACGCTGATGCTGGCTTTGGTACTGAGCTTATCATGCAATAAATACAAGAAGGCCATTGTAAAAGAACAATATCTGGATGAGACCATCCCGGATTATTCCGCCATCGGAGTGCAGTCTACCAATGAGATCATTCATTTAGGTCGTGTACTTTTTTACGACAAAAATCTTTCGGTCAACAATGCTATTGCCTGTGATTCCTGCCACAAACAGGAACTGGCCTTTGCCGACAACGGATCATTCAGCACAGGTTTCGAAAACCGCCTGACTAAACGCAATTCAATAGCCATTCAAAATTTGTCCCCTGCCGGATTCTTCTTCGAACAGCCTGCTTTATTCTGGGACGGTCGTGAACTGGATCTGGCATCCCTGATCTCGAAACCCATTGCCAATCATATTGAAATGGGTATGGATAATGAGACACAATTACTTGAAAAGCTCAATGCCCTGCCCTATCTGCAAACCTTAGTTGGCAAGGCATACGGCGAAAATGAAAAATTAACCATGGAACGTTTGTCAACTTCGATGGCTTTCTTTTTAAGTGCGATCAGAACCAGTAACTCAAAATTCGACCAGGGGGCTATGAACGGTAATCCGGCGATGCTGATGAATGCCTTGGAAACAAAAGGGAAGCAATTGTTTCAGACCACCTATCAGTGCAACAATTGCCACAATCCTTCACTGGGTGGATATACCAGTAGTGGTTTTGTAAATATTGGCTTAGATATAAACCCTGCTGACCCGGGCCGTATGAATATCTCCAAAAACAGCGCCGACAGAGGTGCATTTAAAGTGCCCGATTTACACAACGTGGCCCTGACTGCCCCTTATATGCATGATGGTCGATTTAAAACACTCGATGAAGTGCTTGAACATTATAGCCACGGCATTCAGGATAATGAGCAACTCGACACCAGATTAAAAAACCAGGATGGCTCTGCCAAAAAATTCAATATCACTGATGAAGATAAAGTGGCGCTGATTGCCTTTTTAAATACCCTGACCGACTATACCGTATTAACCAATCCCATGCTTTCATCGCCCTTCAAATATAGATAAATGACCAAAAAAACAGGAATAACCCTCGGCATTTGCCTGCTCTTTTCATTTTATGGCTATGGGCAATCTGAGCGAATTGACAGCAGCAGACATCAAAAAAAATCGATCCATATTATCGGGGTGCAGGCCAATGCATTAGTGAAGCAGATCTTTAATTTCGGCAATGCCAATAATGCCGTCAATAATCCCTACCTGCTGACCTACACCTTTATTAACCGCAAATCAAAACTAGGGTTTGATGCAGGCGTGGGATATACTTTAAACAACACATTTGAAAACGACGGCAATACAAAGAAAGACAACTATATCAACGACCTGTATTTCAGGCTGGGCATTTTGCAGATGTTGCCCCTGAACAGGCGTTTCACCGCCACGTTTAACCTGCATATCCTGGCTGAATTTTTAAACAGCAAAACGATGACAGAGTCTGATTTTGGATCTCAGTTAGCAGTCATCAATTCCACTACAACCACACTCAAATACGGCCTTGGACCTTGTATGGGCTTACGTTATAAAATAAGCAACCGAGTTTTTGCCGGCACTGAGGCCAGCTATTATTTCAAGATCGGAAACAACAAATCGAGTGTGCGCACAACAAACACTTTCAACGGACAGTCGCAAACAATCTTAACAGAAAGCAATAACGACCTGAAACAATTTATGCTGAATGTACCGACAGCCATTTACCTGGCTATTCGTATCTAAGGTCGATCGCTTCTGGCTGCTTTATGAAGTTCATCAGATGCAGGAGGCCTGCATTCAGATTATTATTTTACTTTTACCCCGATGGCGAAAAAAAAATCAGGCTCTACATTATGGCAAAAACTAAAGCGTTTTATCTTCCTGCTGATAGTGCTTAACATTGGCTATATCGTGATCTGCAAGTGGTTTAACCCGCCAATTACCACCGTGATGATCGGCTCGCTGATCAAAGGCAACGGATTAAAAAAAGATTACATCAGTTACGACCAGATGGGCAACAATTGCAAACTGGCCGTCATCTGCTCTGAAGATCAGCTCTTTCCTGACCATAATGGCTTTGACCTCGACGCCATCAAAAAAGCACTCGAATATAATAACAATCCGAAGCACAAAAAAGTGAAGGGCGCCAGTACGATTTCACAGCAGGTAGCTAAAAACGTATTTTTGTGGAACGGCAGGAACTGGTTGCGCAAAGGATTAGAGGTGTACCACACCTTTATGATAGAACTGATCTGGAAAAAAAAGCGGATCCTTGAAACCTACCTGAATGTGGCAGAAATGGGTAAAGGCATCTTTGGTATACAGGCTGCCGCACAGC
>JADYYU010000251.1 GCA_020853515.1 Chitinophagaceae bacterium
AAGATATCAACACCGAAATGTGACATCATTCATTTGCAGAAAATTGCGTATGACCAGTCGGTACAATTTTACCTGAAGGTCGACGCCGGATCCCTTGCTTTAATTACCCTAATTTTTCATGAAAGTATTTTTAAATATACCGGATAGAGGTGCTGCAAGATTTAAAAGTGGGTGCAGGCTGATCTGCCGGAGAGGTCCGGTAAGACAGAATTACTCACACACGACTTCAAAGAGTTTTTTCCTGAAGGTATAATAGGCATCCGTATAAGCGCCGAGTTCAGTGAAAGCAACTCCGTAATTGACATTGAAAGTGATGGTGGCATTTTTTTCAGGACAATAAAAAGCGCCGGCAGCATAGTTAACTTCGCCACCCGGATGCCCATACCATGTATAAGTGTTTCCGCCAACTTTGATCTGCATCGCCCGGCATCCACCCGCGCAGGCCAGTGTAGTATCAAATGAGGGTATTTCCTGCATCGTTGCGAGAGAGTTTTCGCTGATAAGCGTTTTGCTGCGATACAGGGCATTGGTAAATAGGCGCAGATCGTTCACATTGCTGTAAATGCCGGTAAAGCCTCTTCCATCACCTGTAAAAAGTGCGGTCAGATCCTGCAAAACGCCCTCTTTGCGATAATCAAAATATCCCTTGGCAATTTTGTCCCAGGGCAGATCTTCCTGTGGTCTGATAAAAGAATTTTTCATTTGCAAGGGTTTGAAAATATCGTCACGTAACATGATGGATTGATCTTGTCCGGTAACTTTATTGATGATCATGGCCAGTAATACGTGGTTTAAAGTTTGATTGTACTTTCTTTGTGTGTTGAATTCGAATGCTTCATTTTTACCAAAAGCAAAACCCAGCAATTTTTCATACGACTTTTCCTTATCGAGATTATTGAATGTGTAAAGGATAAATTCAGGGTCAAAAACCACATCATAGATTCCGCTGCTGTGTGCCAGTAAATTACGAATGCTCGCTTTGTCAACATTTTTCAATTTACTAACGAGCGACTGATCGATATAGTTGCTGACAGGGTCATCCAGCGAAATTTTTCCGGCATCTACCAGTTTATAGATCATCACTGCGGTAAACAATTTAGTTACGCTCGCAATTTTCCCGAGATGACAGGGCTGCATTGCAGTTTTATTTTCGAGGTCTGCATAGCCGCTGCTTTTATACCAGATGCCCTGAGCATCCTCTATCATCAGGCTTACGCCGGGAATACCTGCAGTTGTCAGTTCATCGATCAGGTTTGTGTAAACGGCGTCTTTAGGATGTTGTGCACTTTGATCATTCAATCCAAAGTCATTGGTGCAGGAGCGAACGGCAGCATCGGATTCCCGCTTTTTGCAGGCCGACAGCAGCAAGCCGAAACAAAGAAGAATATGGTAAATTTTAAAATCAAACATTAGGAATAATTATTTTTTAAGCCTTGAAATAGAGACGCCGGCGAATAACTGATTTACGGGCAATACGGAAGAAATAGCACTGAACGGAATTTGGAAGCCAAATTCATATCCGGCCAGCAGCCGATATTGCAGACGGCGGGTTTGCGCCATGACAACTGTAGTTTCTAAACCGAAAGAGGGCATGCATTGTATTCGCAGGCGGCTCACCGGTTCATATTGATGTTGCCTGTTTAATTTGTATTCCCGGTTGATCTGCTGCACAGCCATTAAAGCCAGGTTGAATTTTGGAGTTAACATAATTTATTTATGCAACTGTACACTAAAACCTATACCTGGTTTTAAGTACAAAGCCCGTTGCAATGATCTTTGCGAAAAATATCCAAGCTGCATTGCATAGACTCCATGCGAGCGTGAAGGATGATTGTTGAAAGCCTTTTGCAAACCTGCTTCGAAACCCGGGTGTAGGCGACCGTTAACAAAATGCGGTGGCATACCAATGCCCGCGTTCAGTAATGTGGCGCGCAGCGTTGAATTCTGAAAATATTTTAAAATGGTTTGTTTCTTTTCTTTGCCTTTCATTTCAACTTGCAGGCAACACAAGAGCAGGATAAGGTAAATGCAATTTCGCATAATGAATTTAAAGGTATAAAAGTAACATTTTAAAATCAAAAGCCGGAGCCTGCGTATTTTCAATTATAATAAAGCTGAATGCATTAATTTGCATGCAAAATATTTTGATTCCTGAATGTTTGAACAGGTCCGATATCCACAATCTATAAAACCGTCTCAGCTCGACCAGTTGCTGGCAATGGGCTGGTTCAGAATGGGTCAGTCGATTTTCACCACGAACTATATCATGTTTAACCGGCAGATCTTTCGGACGATCTGGCTGCGACATGTATTAAAAAATTATACTGAAAGCAGCACCTTTCAGAAATTAAAGAAGCGCAATAAGGCCTTGCGAATCGTAATTTGTAAAGCGCAGATAGATGAGGCCCATGAAACTTTATTTGAATTGTATAAGAGCAGCATCGAATTTGAGGCGGCTTCCTCACTTGAGCAGTTGCTGAACGGCTATGTATTTGTGCCGGCACAGATTTACAATACCTATGAAGTGAATTTGTATGACGGAGATCAACTGATCGGCTGCAGTTATTTTGATATCGGCCATAAAAGTGCGGAAGGGATCTCTGCTTATTTTGATCCTGCGTACAAGGCACAGAGCCCCGGCCGTTATATGATTTATCTGCAGATCGAATTTTGCAGAGCGCAGGGGTTTGATTTTTATTATCCCGGTTATTTTGTGCCGGGCTATCCTCACTTGGATTATAAATTACATATAGGTACAGATTGTCTGGAGTATTTAGATGTGGAGGACGGATGCTGGTATCCGATCGGGGAATTTAAGGATGAGGACTTGCCCGGCGGCTTTGCATATGATGACAGCTCAATTGAATTGTGAAAAATGTGAAATCAATGGGATGACTGCAAACGTAAGTATCTCTTCTTTATTTAATACCGGTAAATTCTTTTGATTTTATGTTTCGCGGTCACCGGTCCATGTTCAAATTTTATGATAGACCTCTTAGAAAATTTAATTATTTAACACCAAATGTTTTATTTTTACATATTACAGAACACTTTTGTCCTTAATGCAGTATGGTTAAATAGTCCGGATTTTTTTTTAAAAATATAAACACACTTATGAAACATTCCCATCAATTATTAATATTTGCTTTTTTATTAAATTTCCTGTTTTCGTGCAGCAAGAAAAATGCAACTGACAATACAAATTCAAACACAACACCCGCAACTGTGAGTGAAGTAAGTGCAGGAGATAATTTTTCGATGGTTTTAAAATCGGACAATAGTTTATGGTTTAGCGGTTCCAATCAATTTAGCAATTTTGGTAATAATAGTTTTGTAGACAAGAATATTCTTACAAAATTACAAAGTGGAGTAAAGAAGGCCGTAGGCGGATCGGGTTATACAATGATGCTAAAGACTGACAATACATTGTGGGCTATGGGGAGCAACGCAAAAGGAAAACTTGGCGATGGCTCGCTCAACACCCGGGTTGAGCCTGTAAAAATAGCAGACAATATCAGGTTTGTAACCACAGGCGCGGACCATACTTATTTTATTACAACCGACAATGTACTGTGGTTTGCTGGTGACGATCAGCTTATTCCCATTATTATAATGAACGATGTGAAGACCGTTTCTTCTTATGGGGGACATGTTTTAATCGTGAAGACTGACAATTCGCTTTGGACAAAAGGAGACAATTATTGGGGACAATGTGGAGTTGGTAATAATAACAAAGTGTTGTCGTATACGAAGGTGATGGATGATGTGAAGTCAGTTAACACCGGGTATCATTCGAGCTACGTGTTAAAAACAGATAATTCGCTATGGGTAGCAGGCAATAATGATTATGGGCAGTTAGGTAAAGGAGATAAAGACTGGTCAAATATATTCGTAAAAATGATGGATGATGTGTTGGATCTATCCTGCAGTACCACTGCGCTGCATATTCTCAAAAACGACCATACTTTGTGGGCTTGCGGATCTGGAAGTTCAGGGGAGTTAGGTGACGGCACATTCTCCGAAAAATTAAGCCCGGTGAAAATTAAGGATGATGTAAAGTCGGTGTCGGCAGGAGGCAGCCATACATTGATCATGTTAAACGATAATACCGTTTGGGCTACCGGTTTTAACGACAATGGCGAGCTAGCTAATCAAACCGCTACAAATAGCAATGTGTATGTAAAAATGCTATTTGAATAATGACCTGTACTGCATTAGTTTCACAGATAAAAAGACCCTGAAAACCAGCCTTGATAGAACGGATATCGTTTTTGTCTGTCACATTGAGCGGAGTCGAAATGCAGACAAAAAGATAGCAGTGATAGCAAGAAGCAGTTGATTAAAGAGCTGCAGCCCGGCTCCAAAATAAAAAAATGCCACCTTATAGAAAGATGGCATTATTAATTTTGTATATGAATCGATTACGCTAAAGTAATACTTCTGTCGAGGTACACATCCTGAATAGTATTCAATAATTCAACCCCTTCTTTCATGGGTTTCTGAAAGGCTTTGCGTCCGCTGATGAGACCCATACCGCCGGCGCGTTTGTTCACAACGGCTGTCATCACTGCTTCGGCCATATCGGTGGCTCCTTTACTTTCGCCGCCTGAATTGATCAGCCCTACACGACCCATATAGCAATTGGCTACCTGATAGCGGGTCAGATCGATCGGATGATCTGTAGTGAGTTTTGAATACACATCTTTATGCGTTTTGCCAAAGTTCAGTGCATTGTAACCACCATTGTTTGAAGGTAATTTTTGTTTGATGATATCAGCCTGTATGGTAACACCCAGATGATTGGCCTGTCCTGTAAGATCGGCTGCAGCATGATAATCAACCCCATCTTTTTTGAAGCCGCTATTGCGCAGATAGCACCACAAAACAGTTGCCATGCCCAGTTCGTGCGCATATTCAAATGCTTTCGCTACTTCCTGAATCTGACGGGTACTCTCATCACTGCCATAGTAAATCGTAGCACCTACAGCCGTTGCACCCATATTCCACGCATCTTTAACAGATCCGAACATGATCTGATCGAAACCATTTGGATATTTCAAAAATTCGTTGTGATTGATCTTTACGATAAAAGGAATTTTATGCGCATATTTACGGGCTACTGCACCTAATACACCATAAGTAGAAGCCACGGCATTACAGCCGCCTTCCATAGCGAGCTTTACAATATTTTCAGGATCAAAATAAATTGGATTCGGAGCAAATGAAGCACCGGCACTGTGTTCTATGCCTTGATCTACCGGTAAGATAGATACATAACCAGTATTTTTAAGACGACCATTGCCCATTAAGGCCTGAATGCTTTTCAGGGTTTGTATGTTACGGTTGCTGCCAGCCCACACTTCGTCCACCGCCTTTTTAGAAGGCGTATGTAAACTGTCTTTTGAAATCGTTTCGCATTTGTGGTCAAGATAATAAGCGGATTTGTCGCCCAGCAGGTCTAAAATTTTCTGGTTTGCCATGAGGATTTTTTTTGATTTATGTTTAAAAAGAGTGCGAAATTAGCAAAAAACAGCAGAATTATGGCATTTTTTTAAGAAAAACTCGCATTTTTCAACTCTTTTCAATTTTGTACACTTTGAATCGATTGCTGTCGTCCGTCCGAAATGTCTGACTGATATCAATCCTTAAAATTTTCTTTTTCAGGAAATAATCTGCAAATCGGGGTTCAAACTAAGGTTCGCTACATTAAAATGCCAGATAATGCCGGCCGAGCGGATAGTCGGTTTGCAGGTAGGTCATTAATTGCTGAAACTGGGTCTGGTTGTTCAAAAAATCAGTATTGGAGGTATCGATGATAAAAGTGCGCTGGGTTTCAGACTTGATCAGTTGAAGGTATGATTCCTGTATTTCATTCAGATATTCATCCTGAATATTTTGCTCGTAATCTCTGTTTCGCGTTTTGATATTTTCGCGCAGTTTATGTAAAGGGGCATCCAGAAAGATCACGAGATCGGGCTGTGGCAGGTTTGGATAAATAATATCAAACAGGGTTTCGTATAATTTGTATTCATCTTCAGCCAGATTTACACGGGCAAATAATTTGCTTTTAATAAACAGGTAATCGGAAATAATATACTCGCTGAAAAGGTCGCGGTTAGTAAGCATATCTTTTAACTGCTTATAACGCTCGGCCAGAAAAGATAATTCAAGCGGAAATGAATATTTGCTGCGGTCTTTATAAAATTTGGGCAGAAAAGGATTATCAGCAAACTGTTCCAGGATGAGTTTTGCATTCAGTTCTTTTTGCAGCAAATGCGTGAGTGTGGTTTTGCCGGCTCCTATATTGCCCTCTATCGTAATGTACTTATATTGCATTGAATGATGGCGAAGGTCGTACTAAAAAGTAGAAAGTAAAAGGACGGTTCAAAAGTTTTTTTAGAATAAAGTATCCACAATCCTGAAAACAACGATCCAAAGCTTAAGGAAGTTCGGGTCACTGAACCCTAATAATTTTTAATAAATAAATATTCGGATTACATTTGAAACTCATGTCGGAATACAGAAGGAATATTGCAGTCAGTTACGGAGCGCAGATGGTATCGGTGACCTGCAATTTTTTATGCAGTTTGCTGGCGGCCCGCATGCTGGGCAAGGAGGGGCAGGGTGAGTTGGCGCTTTATGTGAGTTTTACGGCTTTCGTTACTTTGCTGGCCGGCTTAGGGCTGCCCTCTGCCCTTGTTTTTTTTCTGGCTTCCAAAAAAATTAACCGGGGTAAGGTAATTCCGCTGTTTAGTGCTGTCACGTTCATCTTATTAATCGCTTTTGCAGTTTTTTTTATCATTGCCAGACAAATGAATCTGTTGCAGATTTTTTTGCCTGACTTTTTATTAAATCATAATACCTGGGCGATGGTCCTGTTGGCGCATCTGTTGTTTATGATGATGAATCAGTATTTTTCTGCACTGTTGCAGGCCGAAAATAAGTTTACGCTGGCTGGTCTTTTAACTGTTATAGGCAGTGTATCCCTGTTGTTGCTGTATTCGGTCAACTATTTTGAAATCTTCCAGGTTTCAGGTCCTGCCATTTA
>JADYYU010000252.1 GCA_020853515.1 Chitinophagaceae bacterium
AAATTCAGTATCTAAGAGCACTGCTTATAACGGAAACAAGAACTTATATGGTCATTCACCATACCGGCCGCCTGCATGTAAGCATACAAAATTGTACTGCCCACAAACTTAAAACCCCTTTTATACAGATCTTTGCTCATAGCGTCACTTTCCGGGCTGTTAGCCGGTATATGACCATGCTCTTTGTGTTTGTTGATGAGGGTTTTATGACCGACAAACTGCCAGACATACTGATCAAAACTTCCAAATTCCTTTTGCACCTTCATAAAAGCCTGTGCGTTGGTAATGGTAGCTCTGATCTTGAGCTGGTTTCGGATAATGCCGGCATCCTGCATCAGACTTTGCACTTTGGCTTCGTCATATTTCGCAATTTTTTTATAATTAAAACGGTCAAAAGCTTTGCTGAAATTTTCGCGTTTGTACAGAATGGTCTTCCAACTGAGGCCAGCCTGAAAGGTATCGAGCAAAATAAATTCAAAATGTTTCGCATCATCATGTACAGGGTTGCCCCACTCTTCATCATGATACCTGATCATCAGCGGATCGTTGGATGGCCAGAGGCAGCGTTTCGGTTCAGACATAATTTATTTCTTTGGACCAGCAAATTACGAAGGCCTGATTAAATAAAAGCAGATTCGTTTACAAATAAATTTATTGCATTACCCGTAATTAGCCCGAACTGCCGTCAATATTGAGGTTCCTGTTTTTTTCCTGATCTATAAGCAGAGCAAAAAATCAAGGCGGTCGATCCATATTGGGCTGCAGTAGATAAATTTCGCGGCAATCTTATTAATAATGATTTCCGGACAGATTTCAAGCCGACGGCAACAGATGAAATCCCGATAAGAAAATGACAGCATTTCATATAAATAAAAAACCATCCACAAAGTGAACGGCTTTTATTGTTGAGTTGGTTTGGGGCTGAAATTAATTCAGGTGAAATGCGGCTTCATGCGGCAGTCACCAAAGATTGATGAAACGGCAACATGGCATCGTGTTAACCGTTTTTGATCATTGCAACACGAGTCAGTGCGGGCGATTATGTTTGGCATTCTATAAAATCGACCATGATTCGCTTTTGCTGCTGATCAAACATATTCTTCTTTATTCTTTAATTATTTTGTGTACAGATCTTAGTTCTTCGTTTTCGATGATTCTCAAAAAATACATTCCCTTTGAATAATTGCCCAAGGGGATCGCTATCTTATTTGTCCCCAAGGTCAAATCTGAAACTTTGGTGTCCAATACCTTACCCTGCAAATCAGTCAATTGAATGGTTAGTCGTGATTCAAGCTCCGAGTAAACCTCTGCATATACAATCTCATTTGCAGGATTAGGATAGGTGATAACCGCAGGCACTTCATCGTCTGAATCACTTTCAGTGTGCACGTAATTCATAGCATTGGCTCCATATTTTACAACCACTTTCTGAGTATCAACACAACCTGCATTCGATGTGGCAATGAGGTAATAAGTACCGGCAGTTGCCATCGTTGGAGTATTCATGACTGCCCAGGTGTTTTTACGATAACTGATCGAAAATTCCGGCGCCAGATTAATTTTGGTCAGATTACATTTTTGATTTGGCAGGATCGTTTTAGTAATATCCTTTCCGAGAAAATCCTTCCCGGAGTAGACCATACTGTTGAGTAAATAGGCATGAATTTTTTGCGATAAGTGGTTCGTATACATATTCATGTGCCCTGTCCTGAATGTATCATTGCCACAAAAATCATGTCCTTCGCTGGTAGCAAAATAAATATTTCCGTCAGGCATTTTGTAGATCTGACAATAAGCACTGTATTCACCGGTAGTAAACGGGGCCGAAAGCATTTTACTGCTTAAGATATTAGCAAAACCTGTATTATATTTATTGATGCTGATATAGGAGTAGCATTGCATACCCCCTGCAAAGGCGGTGTACATATATCCGTCGGCAGCCTGAAATAAAGGCGGGTGGTTAGCGCTGGTAAAATAATTTTGAGCCAGCGGCTGGCTGTTCTGAAAGCCATTTTTATATCTTGTGGTATAATTGTAAGCGCAGCAATCAATCACTTCAACATATAAATTACTATCTGCAGACTCAGTGACTGAGCGGATTCCTTCGCCGGGAAGCGTTGAATCGATTTTGATTAAAGTATTATTTGAGAGATTTAAGCAAACGAGTTTTGCGCCCCCACCTATTGGCATATTATTCTGGTTAAAAACATCTGCTGAAGGAGTACCGTAATAAATTTTGTTATTGATGCCGACAAAAGGAGTTGTAAAAGCAGAGACAACCATATTATTAATATTGTATGGAAAATAGTAGCGGCTTGTACTATCCCTTTTCACTATTGTATTGTTTGCAATATTATACTCAAAGATATACGCTTGTGGCGTATTATTGGTACCTCCATAAATTTTACCATTGTTACCCATCACAATTCCAACAGGATACCAGCAATTGCTGTTATGCAGATCGAGCATTTTTGTAAATACGTTGGTGGCGGGATTAAAGGAAAACAGAATGCCGTGATTATTCAGACCACCGTCTGCTATTCCATAAACGAGGCCGTCACAGGCTTTTACCAGGCTTCTGGGCTTATTACCATTCAGGCCACCGAGCATATTGTAAGTGTATTGTATCGTATCATAACCATAAGGCATTTTTACGATTTTACCAAAGTTACCGGTGCCTCCGCTATCGGTTGTACCGACAATCCACTGTGCATTCAGTTTTACGCAATTGGCAAGCATCAGCATCAGGATGATCAGGAAATGATTTTTAGTTTTCATATAGATAGTTTTATTTTTAAAAAGAAGTGATTTATTGAATGAAGGCCTGTTCAAATTGAAAGACGATTCTCATCTGCAGAGGTAGGCGAAGCAGCATTATTGTTTAAGGATCTTATGGTTAAAGTTGATTCCTGATTCTGTGAAAATCTGAATCGTGTACAAACCCGGAGGCAAATTATTCAGTTCGATTTCGCGTACATTAACGCCGATGTTTAAATCAAAGTCAAGGTCCCGCACTGTACCTCCCAGTATATTACGCAGCAAAACCCTGGCAGCATTTCCTTCCTGATTTGAAAGTAATTCGAGATTCAATTTTGCAGACACGGGGTTAGGGTAAACATTACAGGATTCTGGTTTCAATTCCTCTGCATCCAAATTTCCGCTGTAGTTCACCCGAAGCTGGTAACATACATTCGCATTGAAAGCGTTTAGCGTTTTACCAAATACCTTTACCAGATAAGTACCGGGCAGACCCGTGTAACTGATAATTTTAGTATTCCCGATGGTCTGTGAATTTGCCACTACCATGCCGTTGGACTTGTATAATCTGATATCATAGTTGCTGCCATAATCTTCAAGCGATATACTAACCGGCTTATTGCTGTTTCTGGTAAATTTATAAAAATCAATATCCGATGAATTGTCGATAAAGCCATTCAAATTAGTATTGTACGGTATCACAGCGGCACCCGCGATGGCATTGTTGGCCACTACATCATAAGCGGCATTACAAACCTGATTCGGGGTAGTAAAACTAACACTGGAATAATACAACGCACCGTTCTGACAATTTGTGTAGACTCTCACATTATAAGTTGTATTTGGAATCAGATTGCTCAGTGTAAAATTATTACCGGTGATATTACCTGAAACATTGACAAAGTTGGCAGCGTTTGAAGGCTTGATCATCACATAATAATTCGTATAGCTGGCAGAATGGGTCCAGTTGAGATTTGCAGAAATGAAGGTGATGTATGATACCTGAAGATTGGTAACAGGGGCGCAAAATGTAATGACCCCACCTGAAGGATTACACTGCTGACCTGCATAACAGGCACTGATATTACGGATTAAATTGCCGGGCTGCGGACCAAAACCATAGGCAAATCCGATTCCTACATTTGGATTCTGATGGCAATAACTCATGATAGTACCGGCACCATAGGCAGGCAGTACACCTCCGCATCCGGTGGCTACGCAATTATCGATGGCCTGCCCACCGGCCCACACGCAGGCATGGGTATGATTGGATCCCAGATTATGTCCAACCTCATGCGTTGCTACTTCAACATCCCAATAATAGGAAGGAAAATTAGGAACATTTCCGCCCATGTATCCGCAAAATGAATGCCGGTAATATTCGCCCGCCTGACAAACGGTGTTAAGCCATGCAATACCTCCATTGGTATAGGACGAAAATAAACAGGCCAAATTTGTTCCAAACCCTGTTCTGCCGGCGCTATAATTATTCAGATTTTGACTGGTAGAATTATTAATACTTACCCAGGGGTCCTGGCTTGTCCAGATATAAATTGTATTAAGCGAGGTACCTAATTGCTCATTCGAATACAACAACTTAAAATTATTGTACACGCTTGTTACATAGTTTGTAACATTCTGTGCGTTATTTCCATAAAAGCTGTAAAGATCATAGGCGATATCCCAAAAATTAGTAAAGCAATTAAAGGACCGTTCGTCTTTGTAATCATCCGCGTGCTGATGTTTCAGCATCAGATCTTCAGACATGCTGCCGATATCGGTACTGCAATTTATTTCAGCCGGATTCTTTACATCAGATAAATTA
>JADYYU010000253.1 GCA_020853515.1 Chitinophagaceae bacterium
GCGTTTACACTGTTACCGCTGCGGATGCCAACTGCAGTATACTCACTACCATCACCATCAATCAGGCAGCCCCCATCTTGATCAACAATGCGGGATCTTCCAATCCAAGTTGCATACCCGGCTGCGATGGCTCACTTACCGCTGCAGTAGCAGGTGGTGTATCGCCTTATTCGTATGCTATTACAGGCACCGCCATCATTGATGCCGCGGGTGTGGCTACCGGAATGTGTTCGGGTACTATCTACACGATTACTGTTACCGATGCCAATTTATGTACCGGAACGGCGTCTTTTCAACTTATATCTCAAAATGCTCCTGGTATCAATGTCGTAAACAAAACAGACATCAGTTGTTCAGGAATTTGTGACGGAACACTGACAGTCGCAGGCAGCGGCGGAGTAGCACCTTATGCCTTTTCAATAGCGCCTGCAGCCACTCAGCCGGTATCCGGTAGTTTCACCAATTTATGCGGAGGCAACTATACGGTAACCGTAACAGACGCCAATGGCTGTACTCAAAATACGGTGGTCAACATTGTTAGTCCACCTCCTTCAATGCTATTCACCACCGTCAATATACACAACGTGTATTGCAACAGCGAAGCGACAGGTTCTGTTGCCGTGATAGTCAGTGGAGGATCAGGTATCGCACAATTTTCTATTTCTCCTGCAGCAACGCAGTTTCCTGCCGGATTTTTTAAAGACCTGAAAGCAGCAACCTATACCATTACCGCTACAGATGCCAATGGCTGTGCCGCCACTACATCTGCTACGGTGACCGAAAACCCTGCCTTACGTTTTACATCCATCACAATGCAGCATCCGGTATGCTCCTATGATTCTACAGGAGTGATTGCATATACCGCCACCGGAGGCACTTCACCGCTGCTGTTTTCACTCAATGACGGGTTGCCACACGTACTAAATTCATTTAACGGATTAAAATCCGGTACGTATAAGCTTAAAATTATTGACGACCTCGGTTGCTCCAAAGATACCTTCCTGACGCTGACAGCCGCTTCGCCGGTAGCAGCACTCATCACAACAACAGAAGCCTTCTGTGTAGACTCAGCCAGCGGGCGTGCAGACATCACCGGTATCGGCGGGTATGGTTCGTATCGCTACTTTGTAACGCCCGGACTTAATATCAATAAAACAGGTACTTTTTACAATCTGACACCGGGTACTTATACCCTGAGGGTAGTAGATACACTCGGTTGTGAATATGCAACAACCTTCGCCATTGCTCAGCCTGCCAATCCTTTATCTGTTTCCATCTCAAAACAAGATCTGGCCTGTCATGGCAAAGGCAATGAAGGTAATGCCACGGCGAATGTCAGTGGAGGTACTCCACCATATGTCTATGAATGGAGCAGCAGTCCGGTTCAAAACACTGCCACGGCCGATCACTTATATTTTGGTAATTATCAGGTTAAAATTTCTGACGGTGCCGGCTGTCAACTATCCGACACGGTGTATATACAGGAAGGTCCTTGTTGCGATATAGCCTTTATACCCAATGCATTTACTCCCAACGGCGATCAATTAAATGATGAATTTGTGATATACACTACAGCCGGTGTAGAACTGATACAACTGGAAATTTACGATCGCTGGGGGCAAAGGGTGTATAGCAGCAGTGACTGGCGACGGGGATGGGATGGTAATATTGACGGCAAACCGGCAGCAGTAGCCACTTACTTCTATGTTTACAAATATAAATGCACAAAGGATGGAGAAAACTATCTGAAAAAAGGAGATGTTTTGCTGATCAGATAGGGGGATTTCCAATCAATGCTCTTGTTTATTTTAATTAGTGTAAATACCCGCGGGGCTTTAAAACCTTGCGGGTTATTTTTTTTGAATTCTTCCCTTCATTTTAATTAGTTTTATCCCGGTATAAAATTGCGTGCCTAATACACCGGCGGGGGCAGAACTGCAATCTGACGGCTGGCAGTCTGGTGGTGATGTAAGCAATTGCCTTTGTGTAAAGAATTAATAAAAGATAATGAAATCCATCTTCGCTGCGATAGTAATTGTATGGGTATCGGCCGTTACCTTATTTGCGCAAACAGATAGTTTGAAACGTGAAATTTTAAATTATAAGGATGAAAAGACCGAGACCATCATAAAGGGCAGAAAACTGACCATGGCTACTTTTTTAGCTGGTGACAAAAAAAAGGTAAGTGAACTGCTGCAATATTTGCAGACGCTACCACATGAAGATTACCTGGTTTTTTATCCTGCAGAAGAGTGGCTGCTTTATTACTGGACGCAGCAGTACCGGAAACTATTGGAAGGCGTCAGGGCCTTCGACTCAGCTTATATCGCAAAGTTGAGCAAGCAGCTAAAACCACCGGGTGATCTAATGATGCTAAAAATGAAAGACAAGTTTAGTCAATCACGACAGGAAATTAAACGGCAGATTTCTCAGTCTGATCTGACTGAAACAGAAAAACAGTTTCTGGCTTTAAATTATGATTATTTAATTTCACCCACCGCCGATCAAACAGTGACACAGGATACACTGAATATTTCCGCAAACAAATTTCTAAAAGATCATCCTGCTTCAGAATTTGAAAAGTATGTCAGAAAATATATCCGGCATGAATATATCGCCTCTAAATGGGCACTGACTTGCGAGTTTTTTACCGGATTTGGCAATTTCACGGGTCAGTTGGCCGATAGTTTTAAAAATAATTGGTCACTAGGTATTGCTTTTGACATTTGCTATAAAAAATGGTCCTTGTATATGCGCGAGTATTTTGGATTCAGCAGCACCAAAGATTCTTTACATTTTGAAGGAGCTAACTGGCGAAAAAATGCAAAAGCGAGCATAACTCTTATGGAAGCTTCTTTTGGATATGCAATCATCGACAATCGTTATTTGAATATGTCACCTTTTGCCGGCCTGTCATATACCGATATTTCACCTACTGAAAAAGACAACAAAAAATATCCCGAATATGAAAATATAGGACTAAAATATTCGCTTACTTATACTGTGGGATTTAATGTTGATTATAAATTGAAATTTATGCAGAGATCAGATGATCCTTCATACGGATTTGTGCGACTTCGCTATGCTTATAACAAACCCCAATTTACAAAAAGATATTCTGGATTTGATGGTAATTACCACTATCTGACAATCGGGGTAGGAGTGCTTATCAGGAATACCAAGAGACGGCAATAGGTGGCACGGCACATTTGCAACCGTGCATACAAAAAACTATCTACAATCACCGCAATGGCTCTCTGCTGTGCAACCTCTTTTTAAAAGTAAATTCAAAGCATCCGTTGAAAATCATAAAAAGTACTTAGTATCTAATAGTGAAAAAGGCCTGAATTAACTGCATTTCATCAGCTAAAGAAAGAGGGTGCCCCCGAAATTTAGCCCCGATAGAACGAAAATCCCCGCTGCGGCGGGATTGCAGTGATAGCGGGAATCTGCTTGAATTGTGTTCCGCTGCCCGGCTCCAAATCAGCCCTCTTCAAAAGCTGATGTCTTATGGCTCAATTTCATTACCTTTGCGCACTTTTTATGAAATACACGCAAGAAATAGAAACAAGGAAAACCTTTGCCATCATCTCGCATCCGGATGCCGGTAAAACCACACTGACTGAAAAATTTCTGTTGTTTGGTGGTGCCATTCAAACCGCCGGAGCTGTAAAATCAAATAAGATCAAAAAGCATGCGACCTCTGATTTTATGGAGATCGAAAAGCAAAGAGGTATCTCTGTGGCCACCTCCGTCATGAGTTTTGAATATAAAGATAAACTGATCAACCTGCTTGATACGCCGGGCCATAAAGACTTTGCCGAAGATACCTACCGCACGTTAACAGCCGTCGACAGTGTTGTGCTGGTGATTGACTGTGTGAAAGGGGTAGAGGAGCAGACAGAGAAACTGATGGAGGTATGCCGCATGCGCAATCCACCGGTGATCATTTTTATCAATAAGATGGACCGCGATGGACAGAACCCCTTTGACCTGCTTGAAGAGGTAGAGAAAAAACTGAATATAAAAACGCAACCCCTCACATGGCCCATTAATATGGGACGCGAATTTAAAGGGGTATATAATATTCTGCACAAGAGTCTGCTGAAGTTTCAGGCGAATCAGAAAGCCACGGATGACGATAATATATTATTACCGGATCTGAGTACCGGCGAAATTGTAGAAGCAGTAGGACAAAAAGATGCCGACAGTCTGCGTGAAGATATGGAACTGATTATGGGCGTGTACGATCAGTTTGACCCTGCCGAATACCTGCAGGGTAACCTGGCACCTGTGTTTTTTGGCAGTGCCGTCAATAATTTTGGTATCAAAGATCTGCTCGATACGTTTATCGAAATTGCGCCTTCTCCCCGTGCGCGTTTGACCGATAAACGGGAAGTGCTGCCTTCGGAAGATAAGTTTACCGGCTTTGTTTTTAAAATACATGCTAACATAGATCCGCGTCACCGCGACAGGGTGGCCTTTTTAAGAATTTGCTCCGGTAAATTTTCACGTAATACATTTTATCATCATGTGCGGCTCGACAAAAATGTGCGTTTCAGTAATCCGTACACTTTTCTGGCCCGCGAAAAAAATGTAGTTGAAGATGCCTTTCCGGGCGATGTGGTGGGTTTGTTTGACACCGGTAACTTTAAGATCGGCGATACGCTTACCGAAGGTGAAATGATGACCTATATCGGAATTCCGAGTTTTTCACCGGAGATTTTTAAGGAACTCGTCAATAACGATCCCATGAAGACCAAGCAGCTTGAAAAAGGTATCAGGCAGTTAACCGATGAGGGCGTGGCGCAATTGTTTACCCAACACGGCGGCAACCGGAAAATTATCGGCTGCGTGGGCGACCTGCAGTTTGAAGTGATCCAATACCGGCTGTTGCAGGAATACAGTGCAGCTTGCAGCTTTCGTACCCTGCCTTATTTTAAAGCATGCTGGATCAAAGGTGAACCAAACAAAGTAGATGATTTTATCCGTTACAAGCAGGCCAACATTGTGCAGGATAAGGAAGGTCATTATGTTTATCTCGCTGAGAGCGAATGGTATTTAAATACCGAAAGAAGCAATAATCCTGCTATTAAATTTTACGTAACCAGCGATTTTAAACATGAACTGTAAACGCAACAATCTTTAGTTATTTCCCGTACACTTTTTTTTGCGATGACCTGAGAAATTTCAGTTCGGATCAAAGGACCTGGATGTTTTACATTAGCTTTCAAGTGATAAGGCCGGAATTGGTAGCAAATCTGTAGTTGTCAGTCCGGTTCCTCACACCCCCAAAAAAATAGCCTCTGGTTTTTACACCAAAGGCTCATTTCTACTTTCTGCATAATTAAAACATTTATTTATCAAGATGCGAATACCTGATAGACTAGAGATCTCTCTTTTTGATATTTTTAGGCATGTTCATTGAAATTGACTTTTTTACACTACTGCGTAAAATATCCACCAGCACTTTATCTTTACTTTTTGCATCTGCGATCGCGGCCAGCAGATCATCGACATTATTGATGTCTTTCGCATCGAAACCGGTGATGATATCACCTTTTTGAATACCGGCTTTTTGTGCTGCAGAATTTTCTGTAATATCCTGCACCAGCACTCCCTGACCACTTTCGCGGTCTTCTACACTGACACCGATCTTGGGCTGATTGCCGTTCATAGCAGGGTTGATATTAAATGGACTCATCATAAATGGATTTTCGCCATCACCAAACTGTCTGAACATATCTTCGCTGAATGGCATCGTTCCTCTGAAGGTTGTTACATCGTTTTTCCCTTTTAAAACGACTTGTTTGGTCAGAAATTTATGATCTCTTTCATAGGTAATTTCCACTTCGTTTCCCGGTTTAAAACTGCTGATCGCATCTACAAGATCTTTCGGGTTATAAATATTGCGGTCGTTGACCCGTGTGATCACATCCCCTTTTTGAAGTCCGATCTTCTGCGCAGGAGAGTTGGGTACCACATTTTCTACCAGAGCTCCATCATTGTTTTCAGAAGCCTTGGTGCTAACACCCAACATGGGTTTTTTATCATTTTCGTCAAAGTTGAACAGGAAGTTTTCACCAGGCCCAAAGCCCTGCATTTCTTCATCACTGAGCTCTTTACCGTTAATGATGATTTTTTTCTGAACAATTTTTCCGTTCTTGCCACCACCACTTTCATCACCTGAAATGTCTACTTTTTTGCCATCGATATACACTTCACCATTTTTTATTTCGAGTTTAATGTCTTTGTCGTTTTTGATCTCGACTTCAACTTCTTCCCCGTTTTTGGTGTCGACTTCAACCTTTTTCTTTTTGTTGTTTTCCTGGGCCGTGGCTATACCCAACTGCAATGTGCCGATCGCTAAAATTGAAATAAATATGAGTTTTCGCATGACTGTATAAATTTAATGGCACAAAATTATTTTCGCCGATGGTTTTTATAAAAATAAAATCGTTAAAATATTTTCAAATTCTTGTTAAGAGATTTACCTGCAAGGTGAGGGAGGGGCGAAAATCGGCCCAACCCGTCATCATAAAAAAACAGGCTGCCGGATGGGCAACCTGTTCATTTCGGATGTAATTAAATTTTATTTTTTTACCATGCTTTTCAGCGCACCTTCGTTTACCACCACCGGATATGTTGATTCGAGTGTACTGATCCATTGCTTTTCAAGATATTCCTGATAGTCAGACACCACATAGCCACGGGCTTCACTCAATGTTTTTTGTGTTGGCTGATCGTACACTTCCTTCACGTTTACGATGCCGTACGAACCATCTTCGTTACGGAAATAAGGAGTTATTTTTCCGGCCACAAATTTTGTTCCGGCAGGAAATTTAGATTGTTCAAATTTGCCGCTTTCATACACGACCTTGTCCTGCGGTCCGTCACCATTCACTGCTTTGGCAATTTCTTCCTGCGTTTTTAAATTTCCTTTATTAATTTCAGCGACAACTTTTTTTGCGACCTCTTCATTTACAGCTCTGTATTGTTCGGCTTTAACAGCAGCCGGCCACATATACTTCGACTTGTTGCTTTCATAAAACTTTTTAAGCCCTGTGGTATCAACACTTGCTTTGCTCCATACCGATTTGTCGGTTAGTTCAAACAGCATGATGCCATCCTGATACTCGGTCAGCAGATTACGGTATTCTTCATTTTCGTCGATCAGTTTGTTTTCCTGATAGTCGTACAAGGCTTTGTCAGTATAGTTTTTAAATAAGGATCTTAAGGTACTTTCTTTACCGCCATAAATTTTTCCTTTGGTATAGCTTTCAATATAGTTGGCATAGTCGGCTTGTGTAAAAACCGTACCGCCATCCATTTCAAACAAGTTGGCATTCATATTTTTATAGTTTGATGCCTTAAAGGTGCCATTATTTAGTGTGGTGTCGGGGATGGCTTTGATGAGGGCCGTTAGCGCCGCATCATTTTCTTTGTAGTGCAGTTTTTTCTTCAGATTTTCGGTAAACTGCTGACGGGCCACATCAATACGTCCGTCTTTTTCGATCCGTTTTGTGTAATCATTTTTTACTGAATCAAAAGGTTGCAAAGGCGTTTTTTTGATCAGCTTAATGATGTGATAGCCGGATTTCGTTTTCAGCGGTTGCGAAAAGTCACCCGGATTTTTCAAGGCAAACGCAGCGTTTTCAAAATCAGGTACCATTTGTCCTACACCAAAAGTAGGCAGCGTACCTCTGGTATTTTTTGAAAACTTATCTTCTGAATATTCATCAGCTAATTTTTCAAAATCAGCACCCTTTTTCAGCATAGCATAGACCGAATCTATCCGGGCCTTGGCAGCATTATCACCTTCTGCGCCTTTGCTGGCCTGTAC
>JADYYU010000254.1 GCA_020853515.1 Chitinophagaceae bacterium
AATGAAAGCAGCTATGTAACCCTTGTTGCTCAAAAACTAGCGGAATTAAAGGGCTTGGAAATTGAAGAAGTAGAAAAAGTGACAACATACAACGCTCAACAACTCTTTAATATCTGACTTTTTGAAAAAAAGGAAAGGTGCCAATGGACTGAAGCTTGATTCTCGGGTGGATAAGAGTGGCGGTTTTGCGAGGCAAATCTCAACTAAATTTTAATTCCTTAGTATTAATTCTTACTTTCGCCTTCCAAATTAAGGAGACGTGTCCGAGTGGCTGAAGGAGCACGCCTGGAAAGTGTGTAAATGGGTAACTGTTTCGAGAGTTCGAATCTCTCCGTCTCCGCTTCAGCGTAATGATTATTTTTTTATAACACAATAATTAACTCAATGATAGACATAAAAGTACCGCCGGTTGGAGAAAGTATCACCGAGGTGACGCTTATCAAATGGCTTAAACAGGACGGTGAATGGGTAGAAAGGGATGAGATCTTGTGCGAACTGGAAAGTGAAAAAGCAACCTTTGAACTAAACGCAGAACAAGCCGGTATTTTAAAACACGCAGCCAAGGAAGGGGATAACCTGAATATTGGTGATCTGGCCTGCAGCATTGACGACAAGGCCGAACGACCGGCTGAATTGCCGAAGCAGGAAGCAAGTCCTGCACCCAAAGCCGCACCGGCATCAGAAACAAAACCTGTAACCGAAGCAAAACCCACGGAAGTGGTCAGCTCAAATCCTGAAGTGAAGATCACTCCTGTAGCCCATAATATTGTGGCCGATAAAAAGCTGGATGTTTCTCAATTGCATGGCAGCGGTTCACTAGGCAAGATTACCAAGAACGATGTGTTGTCATCACTTGAAAAACCCGGAACAGTACCCGGAAAAACGCTGTTTTCACGCGAAGAACCGCGAACGAAAATGAGCAACCTTCGCAAAACAGTCAGCAGACGACTGGTAGAAGCCAAGAATACAACGGCAATGCTTACTACATTTAATGAAGTGGACATGGGAGGCATCATGGATCTTCGTACCAAATACAAAGATGCATTTAAAGAAAAACATGGTGTCGGTTTAGGATTCATGAGTTTCTTTACCAAAGCTGTTTGTATCGCTTTGCAGGAATGGAAAAGCGTGAATGCCTATATCGATGGAGAGGAAATTATTTATCATGAATATTGCGATATTTCTATCGCGGTGAGTGCACCTAAAGGGTTGGTAGTTCCTGTCATCAGAAATGCAGAAAGTCTGAGCATGGCAGAAATAGAAAAGGCAGTAGCTGCATTGGCTGCTAAAGCCCGTGATAATAAACTGAGCATTGAGGAAATGACCGGAGGGACCTTCACTATTACCAATGGTGGTGTATTTGGTTCACTCATGAGTACGCCGATCATTAATATTCCGCAATCTGCTATTTTGGGGATGCATAAAATTCAGGACCGACCGATGGCAATCAACGGACAAGTGGTGATCCGCCCTATGATGTATCTGGCACTCAGTTACGATCACCGCATTATCGACGGACGAGAAAGCGTTGGCTTTCTGGTCAGGGTAAAAGAGTTGCTCGAAAATCCTATGCTGCTGCTGGCTGCCCAGGATCCTGCCAAAATGTTGCTTGAATTATAAGCATCTGTATGTTTGCAGAATCTTATATCACTTCAGCTACGCAAATTTTCAAAGAGTACACTTTGCAGCTCCCTTTGTCTGTATATCTTCGAAATTATTTTAAATCAAAACGAAACCTCGGTTCGCGCGACCGGAAATATATTGCTGAACTAATGTATGGAATTTACCGTCTTGGACGGCAAGCCGAACATTTGACGGTCAGGGAACGATTGCTGGCGGGTAGTTTTTTATCAGGTAAACTGCCGCTTCTTTTTTTTGAAAAAACTGATCAGGTACTGGCCGGTCAGTATCACCTTTCTTTCGCAGAAAAGAAGGCCTTTATCAGCAAGCATTATCAGTTGTCTTTTAAGTTTCCATTTACACTCACTGCTCATATTTCAGAGGACGAATATCTGGACTATTTATTTCAGCCGTCACAGGTTTTCATACGCATCAGAACCAATGTAAAGCGGATCATCGCGGCGCTGCAAAAGCAGGGAGTGGTATTTACGGTCATCCATGATCAATGCATCTCCTTACCGGCAAATTCAAAAATGCAGGATCTGTTACCAAATGAAAATGAGTATGCAATTCAGGATTATGCTTCGCAGTTAAGCGGTGAGTATTTTAATCCTGTAGCCGGTGAACTATGGTGGGATTGCTGCGCAGCGAGTGGCGGCAAGTCGCTGCTGCTGCTTGATAAAAAGGTACCCATCGATTTACTAGTATCAGATATCCGGACTTCTATCATCCAAAATCTGCAGGTTCGATTCCGGAAGTACGGTCACAATAATTATCAGGCGATGGTGATGGATGTAAGTAAGCACCAGCCATCCCTGCCGTTATTCGACAAAATTATTGCTGATGTACCTTGCAGTGGAGCCGGCACCTGGGGCAGAAGTCCCGAACAACTCTATTTTTTTAATGCAGAAAAATTAGATTCGTTTCACAAGCTTCAATGTTCGGTACTGCAGCAGGTACTGACACATCTTAAAACGGATGCAAGCCTTTACTATTTCACCTGCAGTGTTTTTAAAGAGGAAAATGAGGAGGTTATCAATAGCATCGATAGTGCAGGCTATACAGTGGTACAGCAAAAGCTGCTAAAGGGCTTTCAGTATGGTGGCGACTGTCTCTTTTTTTGCGAAATCAAAAAGAATTAGCGTTCTGTGCCTGCTTTTCGAAGCCACCCGGTTTAATGGGTGCTCTTGACTATTATTGAATATCTTCCTCGTTTTTCAGCTTTTGAATATAAGCTAGCGCATCGGTGATTACATCGCTGCAAATCACGATGAATGAATCTTTTGGCGCATTTTTGACCGCATGGTCTATGGCTTCCAGTTCTCTTAAAATAACACTGACTTTAATATCCTTGGCAACTTTTGCAATCCCTTCTTTCAGCAGTTCTACGATATTCTCAACAGTACGTCCTCTCAGGTGTTTGTCTTGCCTGATAATGATTTCATCAAACATCATGGCGGCCATTTCTCCCAGTTCCCGGATATCGTCGTCTCGCCGGTCGCCTGTACCGGCAATAATACCGATTTTGTGGGTAGCGTCTACTTTGTCAACATAGGCTTTCAGTACGGTAAATCCTGCAGGATTATGTGCATAATCGGCCAATACCTGAAAGTTTTTAAACTGAAATAAATTCATCCTGCCCGGAGTTTGCGCCGGACTGGGTATAAAAGTCTGCAAGGCCTGCCGGATGTCTACTACCGTAAAACCTCGGAGGTATCCTGCCAATACAGCGGGCATAATATTCATGACATTAAATAAAGCTTTGACGCTTTGTGTTAATGGTATTGTATGTGCCTTTTCAATCTGAATTTTCCAGGCTCCTTTTTGAATATAAATGAGATCGGTAGATTCGTCGTAAATGGCTGCGATGCCGTTTTTGTCGCAATGCTCTTTGATACGGCGGCTGTTTGGGTCGCAGCTAAAAAATGCTACTTTACAATCAAGGCCTTCACGCATTTTATACACAAGGTCGTCATCTGCATTTAATATCGCATATCCTGAGCGAACCACGCTTTGTGCTACCACCGCTTTTACTCGGGCCAGTTGCTCTACCGTGTCAATACCACTCAGTCCCAGGTGGTCGGCACTGATATTAGTTATAATGCCAATATCGCATTGATGGAATCCCAGGCCTGCCCGTAAGATTCCACCGCGGGCACATTCCAGAACGGCAAAGTCAACAGTTGGATCTTTCAATACAAATTCGGCACTCATAGGGCCGGTGCAGTCGCCTTTCATCATCATCAGATTTTGAATATAAACCCCATCGCTGGTTGTAAACCCTACGTTGTGGCCCATACTTTTGACCAGGTGGGCAGTAATTCGGGTAGTGGTTGTTTTGCCATTGGTGCCTGATACGGCAATAATAGGAATACGGGCTGAAGTGCCGGGTGGGTATAGCATATCGATCACAGGTTCGGCTACATTCCTTGCCAGCCCTTCACTGGGGTCAATATGCATTCTGAAGCCAGGGGCTGCATTCACTTCAAGAATAGCGCCGCCGTTTTCTTCAACCGGTGTTGAAAGGTCGCTGGCCATAATATCGATACCGCAAATATCAAGTCCGATAATGCGCGCAATCCGTTCTGCCAGAAATATGTTGTTTGGATGTACAAAATCGGTTACGTCGGTAGAAGTGCCGCCTGTGCTAAGGTTGGCAGTGGGTTTTAAAAACAGCGTTTCACCTTTGGCAAGGACGCTTTCTAAGGTCAGTTCTTTATCGAGTAATATCTTTTCTGTTACTGCATCTACTTTAATTTGTGTCAGTACTTTTTCGTGGCCAAAGCCGCGACGCGGATCACTGTTCACTGCGTCTATCAGTTGTTGTATCGTGCTGCTGCCGTCGCCTGTAACGCAGGCTGGTGTTCTTTTGGCTGCGCAAATAAATTTATAATCAATCACCAGTAAACGAAAGTCGAAACCTGTGATGAATTTTTCGCAAATAATTCCTCTGGAATGCTTCCTGGCTATTTCAAAAGCGAGTAATGCGCTTTCCCAGTCTTTGATATCGGTAGTGGCACCCCGGCCGTGATTGCCATTGATTGGTTTCAACACAATCGGGTAACCAATTTTTTGAACGGCAGCTTCCAGATCTTCGATATCATAAATGATACGGCCTCTCGGCACCGGTACTTCTGCTGCTTCCAGTATATTTTTAGTGTCTTCTTTATTACAGGCTATTTCAACGGCAATATTACTGGTAGTACTGGCAACTGTGGCTTGTATACGACGTTGATTGATACCGTAGCCGAGCTGCACCAGTGAATTTTTATTCAGTCTGATCCAGGGAATATTTCGGTTGATCGCTTCTGACACGATGGATCCGGTGCTGGGTCCGAGCCTCACTTTTTCCCTGATCTCGCGCAGCTCCTGAATAAAGGTCTCCAGATCAAAATCGTCTCCTTCAATCAGTCTTTTGGCAATTTCTACGGAAGCGGTTGCAGTTGCTTTACCTACAGCTTCTTCAACATATGAAAATACCACATGGTACACTCCTTCTTTGCTGCTGCTTCGGGTGCGTCCAAAACCGGTTTCCATACCCGCCAGTGTTTGAAGTTCCAGCGCAATATGTTCGATGACATGCCCCATCCAGGTACCTTCTTCCACTCGTTTAAAAAAGCCACCTTCTGTGCCTTCGCTGCATCGGTGTGAATACATGGTTGGGAACATGGCTTTGATCCTTTCCAAAAATCCGGGTATAGTATTGGTGGGCCTTTGCTCCATATCTTCGAGGTCAAGTAGCATCACCACCAGTTTGTGGCGTTTCACACTCCAGTAATTCGGTCCGTTCATTACTTTTATTTCCAGTATATTCATCAGGTAATATTTTAGAGTACAATATAGAACGGAATCTATTAACCAACAATTATTTGTGGGATTAAATAAAAATTATGCGCACAAAAAAAACGCTCCGTTTCCGAAGCGCTTTTTATTATGAAAATCAGTTTAGATTATCGGGTTGTTGTACTGCTAGTTCTGCTGGCAGGAGTTGGCGTAGAAGCACTGGTGCTTTTTTGCGGAGCTGCACTTGTTTTAGTGCTTGTTGTTGT
>JADYYU010000255.1 GCA_020853515.1 Chitinophagaceae bacterium
AGCTCCAAAAAAGGCAGCTCCTAAAAAAGCAGCAGCTCCTAAAAAAGCAGCTCCTAAAAAAGCAGCAGCTCCTAAAAAAGCAGCTCCTAAAAAGAAATAATTTTAAAAAATGTAACGTAGAAATTACGTCAAAAAAAATCCCGCTGATGCGGGATTTTTTGTTTTATATCCGGACCTTACGAATAAAGTAATTGCTCGCCGGTGTACGTTTTTACCAATACCTCTTTTTGCGCACTGGCCTCCACACTCCCTATAACCTGTGCAGCTATCTGATAACGTCCGGCTATTTCAATAATTGATTCGGCCGTTTGAGCATCCGTGTAAATCTCCAGTCTTGTGCCCATATTAAATACCTGATACATTTCGCGCAACGGCGCATTCGCAGCCTCCTGTATCAACTGAAAGATCAGCGGTGGTTCAAACAAACGATCTTTCACTAAACGCACAGGATCCGCAATATACTTCAGACACTTGGTATGCGCTCCGCCGGTATTGTGTACCATCCCATGCACATTGTCACGATACTTTTCAACCACTTCCTTAATCAGCGGCGCAAAAGTGCGGGTGGGTGATAATAATAACTTTCCCGTTTCGATGCCATTCGCTGCTTTGTCTGTGAGACGGTGTTTACCAATATAACAAACTTCTTCCGGTATGCGGGAGTCATAACTTTCCG
Source organism: Chitinophagaceae bacterium (assembly GCA_020853515.1). Taxonomy (GTDB): domain Bacteria; phylum Bacteroidota; class Bacteroidia; order Chitinophagales; family Chitinophagaceae; genus OLB11. The sequence goes on from JADYYU010000255.1 coordinate 677, forward strand.
GAAAATTGAGGGCATATGACTTGTCGAGGATGTCGTGCCTCGCGCTGGTAAGACCATTGCAGCCAATGCCACTGTTAAATTCATGTTCGTACACACTTTGACCAAAGGAGGCCAGACCAACGATCACATCGCCCGCAACCGGTGCAATGCTGATCACATCACTTCTTTTCAGACGGGCAAAAGCAGTATAGCCCACATCTATCGTGCGTATCACATCACCCACATCAGCCGTTTCGCCGCCAGCCATATGAATATCGATGCCAAATTTTTTCCATTCGGCAATCAGCTCTTCACAACCGTTGATCACGGCACTCAACACTTCTTTGGGAATCAGATTTTTATTACGGGCAATGGTCGACGACAAAATAAAATGGTTGGTAGCGCCCGCACAGATCATATCATCGATATTCATCACCATCGCATCCTGCGCAATGCCCTTCCATACTGAAACATCACCGGTTTCTTTCCAATACAAATACGCCAGCACCGATTTAGTACCTGCCGTATCTGCATGCATAATACAACAATAATCCTCGTCCTGACTGCTAAAGTCGGGCAGTATTTTGCAAAATGCATTTGGATAAAGGCCCTTATCCAGATTCCTGATCGCTTCATGCACATCCTCTTTCTGCGCCGAAACGCCTCTTGCATTATATATACTGCTCATTGCTGCTCGCTTTTTTTGATAGAATGCAAAAGTGCAACAAAGTTGGGGGATAACAAAGAGAAAATGAGGTCGCTGCCATTGCAAGTCATATTTTATTACAGGAAAAATTCTGTCTACAGATTCACAAAAGAAAGGTGCAGTTCCTAAATAAACAATCACAAATTCTCCCTTCAAGTTTTAACAGGCATAATTTGCAGTGTGTAAAACAGCCGACGCATCTTTTGGAAAACGGCAGCATCCCGGTTCGCCGCCTTTTATCATAATAAGTGCAAAGAACAAATCTGTTGATTTATATTTGCAGCCTTAAAAATATATACATGAAGAAATTTCTTTTACTTTTTCTATTTGTCGCTTCGCAAATTGTCAGCAAAGCAGACGAAGGGATGTGGCTGCCATTGCTGATCACCCAAAATTATGATGCTATGCAAAGGATGGGTCTTAAACTCACACCTGAGCAGATCTATAGCATTAACAACAGCTCGATGAAGGATGCCATCGTGCATTTTGGAGGTGGCTGTACAGCCGAAATCATTTCCGCCAACGGACTGTTGCTGACCAATCACCATTGCGGATACGATGCCATTGCATCACTCAGCAAGGTAAGTCAGAATTATCTAGCCAATGGTTTTATGGCCACATCAACCGAGCAGGAGTTACCGGCTCCGGGCCTGAGTGTAAAGTTTTTGTCGCGTATGGAAGATGTGACCGACCGTGTCAACAAATATCTGGGAGATGCCTACGGCAAAAATGTGGAAACAAAATTTGAAGAAATCGCCAAAGAAATTACCAAGGCCGCTAATGAAAACGGCACCTATGAAAGTGATGTAAAATCGTTTTATGGCGGCAATAAATATTACCTGTTTGTGTATCAGCGTTTTACCGATATCCGTCTGGTGTCGGCTCCGCCTGAAAATCTGGGTAAATTTGGCGGCGACACCGACAACTGGATGTGGCCACGTCATACCTGCGATTTTTCGATGTTCAGGGTTTATTGCAACAACGAAAACAAGCCGGCTGCTTATTCAAAAAACAACAGACCTTACATACCAAAACATCACCTGCCTGTTTCTTTAAAAGGTGTTAAGGATAATGACTATGCTATGATCATGGGATATCCAGGCCGTACCACCCGCTACCTCACTTCTTACGGTGTAGATCTGGCGATCAATGTTTCAAATCCTGCTATTGTAAAAATCAGAGACAAGCGTCTGAGTATCATGCGCGAAGAAATGGAAAAAGATCCTGAAGTTGATTTGATGTATGCATCAAGCTATGCCAGTATTGCCAACTATTGGAAGTACTTTATCGGGCAAACCGAACAACTGAAAAATCTGAATATTTTAGCCCAAAAAGAAAAAGAAGAAAGCGAATTTAGCCGTTGGGGAGCCAATACCAAAAACTATGGCAAACTGATGGGCGATTATCAGAAAGCATACGCCGCTTACACTCCTTATGCAAAACATCAAACTTATTACCGTGAAGCGATCATGGCCAGCTCAGTTACCCGACTGGCAGCAATGTTTGAATCGATGGAAAAAGCACTGGATGCTGAAGTCAGCGCAGACTCTATCAATACACTGTGTAAGAGACTGAAAAATGGTCAGGCGATCACCCTCAAAAATATGAATGTCAACCTCGACAAAAAAGTTTTTGCCGCACTGAACCTGTTGTTTTATCAGGACGTACCTAAAGCACAGCATCCGGATGTATTTGGCAAAGTAGTATTTGCAAAATTCGGATCTGACGACTGGCAGGAAACCTTTGATGCCTACGCCGATTATGTGTACAATAAAACCGCCTTGCTCGATACCAGCCGCTTTGCTGAATTATGTAATGCCGACAATATTGAAGAACTGCTGGACGATCCGGCTGTAGTGCATGCCCTGAGTGTCGTAAAAAATTACAAAACTTATTATGAACCAAAGATCAACGAGTTTAATTATGAAATGTTTGAACTGAACCGGGCTTATCAGGGCGCTTTGCTTGAAAAAAATGGCAATAAACAAATGTATCCGGATGCCAATTCAACCATGAGACTTACTTATGGAAAAGTAAATTCATACTCACCTAAAGACGCAGTGTTTTTTAATTATTACACGATGGCTGATGGCCTTTTGCAAAAATATAAAGCCGGCGACAAAGAATTTGATCTGCAGCCCAAAGTGGTTGACCTCTTAAAAAATAAAGATTATGGTGCCTATGCCGATCGTGATCTGGGCGGACTCGTAACCTGCTTCATTACCACCAACGATATCACCGGTGGCAACTCAGGCAGTCCGGTAATCAATGGCAATGGCGAACTGATAGGCTGTGCTTTTGACGGTAATTGGGAAGCCATGAGCGGCGACGTAGCTTTTGACAAAAGATACAAACGAACCATCTGCGCGGATATCCGTTATATATTATGGGTGGTAGACAAAGTACTGGACGGCCGCAAACTGATCGATGAAATGACCGTGAGATATTAATTCTTAAGAGTTTGAATATAAAGAAACCGTTGCCTCGTGCAGCGGTTTTTTTTTACTCTGCTGGTTAAAAAATTAAGTCAACCTTAGTTTACATTGCTGATAGTGTGCATACCATTTTCACATTGTATATTGCAATTCAATAAACACTCAATGAAAAAAATCTTTCTCTCGCTGCTGCTCATCTCCACCCTTGCTGTTGCACAGGCACAAATTGTGATCAACGAAGGCAGCAATAAAAACTATTCGGCGATCATAGATGAAGAGCAGGAATACGGCGACTGGATTGAACTATACAATCCTACAGGCAGCACCCTGGACCTGTATAATTATTCTCTCACTGATACGAGTCTGTTTCCTACCCAGTGGACGTTTCCGCATTTTACAATGGCGCCCGGTGCTTTTGAAGTGATTTATTGCAGCGGCAAAAATTATTTTGCGACCCCACCCTTTACACCCGTTGTCAACACTGGTACATTTACACCCGCCGCCGGCTGGAATACCCATAACCTCAGCACCCCTTTTTATTGGGACGGCAGCAGTAATCTGCTCATTAATATTTGCAGTTACAGTTCTATTGGCTATACGGTCAATTCTGTTTTTAACCAAAGTGCGACTCCCTTTAATTCTTCGTTATATGTGTATCAGGATGGCAACCCCGATGCCTGCGGTTTTATTTTGGGTAGCACCGCCATGCAACGACCTAATTTGCGCATCAATGGTATGACCATTGGCACCGGCACCATTCAAAACGGCAACACCGATTATCCGGCGCCCTATGGCAACTGGTATTGGGGTGCCCGCAATCAGTTGCTTGTACTGGCGTCTGAGCTTACAGCAGCCGGCCTGAGCGCAGGATACTTTAATACGCTGGCCTTTGACGTAGCTACTCCTGATGCAGCCATTTATGATTATATCGATATCAGTATGAACAGCAGCAGCCTCAATAGTTTGAGCAATAAATTTGTGCCGGCCGGCGGTTATAATTTTCATACCAATTTTAAATTGTCGAACGGGGGTGAAACCGTTTCACTATACGCACCCGGAAATATTTTGCAAAGCAGTTTATCGATACAATGCACGGGCATTGATGTGAGCCGGGGTCGACTGCCCAACGGCGGCGCTACACTCACCAACTTTTTAACCGCCACTCCGGGCGCCAGTAACAACGGTTCACCCGCACTCAGCGGCAACGCCCTGCCACCGGCTTTTACGGTGGCATCCTGTGTGTATACTAATCCCTTTAATGTGAGTATTATCAACCCGAACGGTGCAGGATCAAGCGTGTACTATACACTCGACGGCAGCGACCCGACTACCGGATCTACCCTGTATACCGGCATTCCGATCAATATTTCGCAAAGCAAAGTATTGAAAGCCCGAGCCTTTGTAAATGGTAAAATTCCGAGCAGCATCAGCAATGCCTCGTATCTGCATAATATCAATCATGTAACGCCCATCTTATCAGTGATCACAGATGAAGTTAATTTGTTTGGCCCCAACGGCAACTTCGACAACCCGATTAACGATTGGCTGAAAGCAGCGTATGTGGAATGTTTTGATTCAACTCCTGCACATAATATTTTGTTTTCGCAACATACCGGTATGATACAGGACGGTGGTGCCGGTGGCAGCCGCACGGCGCCCCAGCGATCGTTTAAACTCGATCTCAGCCATCAGGTAGTGGGCGAAGGACCTGTGAACTATGCCATTATTCCCAACCGACCAAACAGAAATAAATACAGCAATATGTATATCCGCAACGGCAGCAATCAGTGGCTGGAGTTGCCTTATAAGGATGCTTCGCAGGTGCGTATGATGTGTGAAGAAACCAACAATTACTATTCAGCCTGGCGACCGGTGAGCGTTTATATTAATGGTCAATACTGGGGCTTATACGAATTGCGTGAAAAATTTGATGATGAGTATTTTAAATTTCAGGATACCGCTTCCACTTCTACAGTCGACATCTTATCACAAAGCTATTTCTACCACAATGTCCTTCGTTCTATCAGCGGTAATCCTGTAGATACTTTTATGGCCGCTTACAATGCCTTTAAAAATCTGAACACAGCCAGCCCGCTGTATTGGGACAGTGCCGACCACTATGTAGACATGGCTTACTATGCCGATTATGTGATCGGTGAATCATGGATGGGCAATACTGACTGGCCCTATAACAACATCAAAATTTACCGCTCCGACAAAACCAATAACCGTTATCGCTTCTGCATCATGGATCAGGAAATGGCCATGCATCCCAACGGCTGGACCGATTGCACATTCGACCATATGGAGTATCTCATCAATCAAAATCCAAATAATATTTATATCAATATCTGGCTGAAAAGTATGGAGAACGATCGCTTCCGCAATTACTTTATTAACCGGTTTGCTGATGTGATGAATACCACTTATGACACCTCACGACTGCGCGCCATCAACACTTTTATGTATGATCAGACCCTGGCCGAAATGCCCAATGAATATGCCCGTTGGGGAGATGCGAACAATATACCCGGACAAATGAGTGATTTTTACAATAACTATCTCAGCCTTGATTCCGATCTGGTATGCAGAACAGAACAGGTTAGAAATCATATCGAAAACAGACTGACTCTGCCGCAGCAGGTAGACATTACCCTGAACGTATTTCCTGCAGGCGGAGGTAAAATTCATATCAGCACCATTACACCTGCCGACTATCCATGGAAAGGCGTTTACTTTGACGGAGTGCCGGTAAAATTAGAAGCCTTGCCAAACCCGGGATATACATTCTGGCATTGGGGTGCCAATGCACAATTGAACGATACACTGAACTCCGTATTTCTGGACACGCTGAATGCCGATCTTTTGTTTAAAGCCTACTTTAAAGCAATTCCGAATGAGCTGACCGACAATGAAACATTTAATTCAAGTTATATGCTGTATCCATCGCCCGTGCAGGACTTCCTCACTTTGCAGCACCGCGACCAATCCATGCAACAGGCTTGTCATTTTGAGATCGTGAATATAGCCGGTATCAAAATGCTGGAAGGTGATTTAAAAACGGGTGAGGAGAAAACAACTTTCCCGGTTTCGAATTTTGCCGCAGGGGTTTACCTTTTTAATATTCAGGATAAAAAAGAGGGAACAAGATGGCAGATCAAGTTTGTGAAGATGTAGCATGCAAACAGCCGGTATAGAAGGCAGGAGTTTTCATTTTAACTTAACTCTCTTCCAGTTTTGGCGAGCAGCCAAATTGTTCTATTAGTATATTGTCGTAATAGTCAGCCTTCATCATCAGTTCTTTCAGCATGCGTTCACCGCTTTCCACCGTCATATCCATGTCGTAGGTGAGACTGCTGAGCACAATATCATGTTGTGAAACACTAAATAACATGCTTTTCAGATTATAATTTTCGCGCAATAAAAATTCATATACTTGTCCGATATTTTGCCTGGGCAACTGACATAAAAACGCATCGGCTACAATGAAATAATTTTCGGGACTATAGCTGATCCTGATGGTGGCACTGCCTTCTTTCACTTCCCAGTTATTGGTACTGCTGCGTGCCAGTTCTTTGTCTTTACCTAATTTTTGTAAAATATCTTCGATCGTCTTTGCAATTCCTGTGGTCTCCGCTTTTTTATCTTTATAGGTGATCAGTTCAATTTTAGTACCGCAATTTGGGCAATACTCGCCATCGATATTGCCCTCGTGCACCAATGTGGAACAGGAGTGGCAGCGCACCACGCTGCTACCGCGCATGGGTGCATATTGCTCCAGGGCCTCCTTCAGGTAATCGGAAGGTAATGCAAAACCCAGATTGTCACCGCCCCTGATGATAAACGTATTGACCCCCACTACTTCGCCCTGCATGTTTACCAGTGGCCCCCCACTGTTACCCGGATTGATAGCTGCGTCGATCTGAATATAATTAAGTCCGTTTTGCACCCTGTCTACCCTTGAAATAACACCTTGTGTAGATGAATAATTGAGTCCGTAAGGATGTCCGATCGCCAGTATATCGTCACCATCGCGGAGTTTTTTATAATCACCCAGCTTGATCTCAGGAAAATGAATTTCGTTTGGGGGCATCAGGAATGCGATATCATATTTTGAATCATAAAACACCACTTTCGTAAACTGCTTGTCAAAGTTTTTGCCCTTGATGCTAACCTCCCCATTATCTTTGATCACATGCTGATTTGTAATGATCAGGTTGTAATCGTTTAAATAAAATCCGGTTCCGGTCGACTGTTGAGTGGCGATCTGAATGACCGATATTTTAAAACTTTCTATGATTTCACTTAATGTCATGGTGTTCTTTTATTTATAAAAATTTGCTGCTCACTGTACATTCCTGCAGTTTGTTTTATTTACTTTCAAAATTAAATTCTTCAATCTGCCGCATAAATGAGGTACTAAACTCAAGCAAGGATGAAAAATTTAATCGTTCCACATCAAAATTGAGAAGCGGATATTTTTCTTTATACAGTGATACAATGCCGCTCACTGTACGTTTGATTTCCGGTATCATAAAATCTGATCCGTTATAATATTTCTGCTGAAAGCCCAGCTCTTCAAAAAAAGCGTAGTAACTGATCTGCATTAGTAAGGTAAACAATTCGGTGACCGGACGTGGCAGGCTATAGGAATACTGGCAGTACGACAAACCATATTCCAAGATGTGTATGGCAATATCAGGAACCTTATTGTCTTTGTACCATAACATATTTTCGCAAGAACCCTTGATGCAGTCTGCGATCACTGTGTGCTGCTTGGGTACATTGGTCGAAAAAGTTGATTTTGCGCGGTAAAAATATTTGAGGACTTCTGTTTTATCCCATTGTAATAGTTTTTGAAAAGAATCTTTCATCATCTGATTTCTTTCCACTGTGGTCTTTTCATCTTTATTGATCCAATACTGAATATTGATCTTTTCGATTTCATGCAGCAGTCTGCCTTCCGGCGTAATCAAGAAATCGAGTTTGTAAATTAAGCTCAAAAACAAATAAGCAATGCCGCCTGAAAAGCTATCCTGGTTCAGTTCTTCTATTCTCTTCAGCGTTGATTCGATCCAGAAGGTGAAATATTTGTATTTGACCTCCTTCTCGGCATCAGAAAAGGGTATTACATGCGAATCGTCTATTGCTTTTAATGTAGCAAAGTCACTCAGCAGCAGATCGTCCTGCTTATCAGCTTTTACCGCAAGTTCTTTCAGCCCGTAATATAGTTTATTGGGGGTTGCTCCTTCACGCATCGTATCAAACAGCATACAAAGACGTGTTTCGTGCAGGGCATAACGTGAATAGAACAATGCATAATTCAGTTCGAGCAGCCGGCGCATCACGGGTATCAATCCTTTTTCCATGCCGGCCAATGATACATGCGCAGTGACTTCATGTTCGTTGATCTCGCCCTGAACTATTTTAGTGCCCTGATAGATTTCAAAGGTATATTGGTTTTCGCCCTTTTTGATCAGGCGTACATTATCTTCCTCTTCATCGCGCAGGTAATCAAAAAATGCTTCAATACTTTCGTTGTATTTTTTTTCCTTAAAAAGATCCTCGGCATCATACCAGCGCTGCGTTTTGGCCAGCGTTTTATTGTTGTCGGAATAGCGGCCCATTTTAATCAGACTTTGTGCTGGTATTTGCGGTGCTGCTTCCTCTGCTGTTTTATTTAAATTGAATAATTTATCCAGAAATCCCATTTTTACTAAGTATTGATTATTGAAAGAACATTGAATGAAGGTAGGCCTGATGAAAATACAGCTTGTGCGAAAGCAAAAACGAACATTTTTCAAACTTCCCTTCCGTACCGACACCACTCCCACCGCGACCATGACCTGTTCAATGCAGCGGCGTTTTACAAATCAAATTGATATCAGACGCTAAAGTATGAAAAAAGGAAATAGTTTGAAAATAATATTTCTGACCGGGCAGAGAGCCGAAAAGTTGCCCCTGATTTCGTTTCGGGTATATCGTAAAAATTGATGTAAACGAACTATATTTGTGCTTTCATTCATAAAACAAAAAGTTACATGAGATTTATAGTTTCTTCAGGATCGCTGCTTAAAAATCTGAACAGCATCAGTGGTATTATCAGTGCAAACAATATACTGCCTATACTGGAGTCGTTTCTGTTTCTGATAGAAGATAAGCGGCTTACTGTGGTAAGTACCGATCTGGAAACCACCATGAAAGTAAGCATGGACGTGCAGTCAAGCGAAAACGGTAAACTTTGCATACAGTCGAAAGTGTTGCTCGACTACCTGAAAAACCTGCCTGAACAACCTATCACCTTTGATATTAACCTGCAGGATTTCGGTATTGACATCACCAGCGAGCAAGGTAAATACAAAGTGGTGGGTGAAGATGCCATGAACTATCCTACCGAACCGGTTGCTGATGATACACAGAGTTTTACGATGTCGGCAGCAGAACTGAGTGACGGTATTGCTAAAACCCTCATTGCGGTGAGTTCTGATGACATGCGTCCTGCCATGAGTGGTGTATTTTTTGAACTGAGTGAAAACGGCATTACCATGGTAGCTACGGATGCTCACAGACTGGTTCGTTGCACTAAAACCGATGTGCATTGTCCGGTAACAGACCACTTTATTGCACCGCGTAAGGCACTGCAACAGTTGAAAAATAATCTGAATAATTCTACCGAAGTCAAAATTTCGTACAATAATAATCATCTCTTTGTGTCAGGCGAAAACATCGAACTCAGTTGCCGTCTGATCGATGCGAAATTTCCGGATTACAAAATAGTGATCCCGGCAGACAATCCGTATAAACTGACTTTGAACAAAAGTGATTTTATGGGCGCCTTACGCAGGGTGAACGTATTTGCAAACAAAACCACCAATCAGGTAGTACTTGATATAGTGGGCAACAACCTGCATCTGTACTCACAGGATGTTGATTATTCCTTTGAAGGCAACGAACAGATGTCGTGCCAGTATAAAGGTGAGGATATGAAGATCGCCTTCAATGCCCGTTTGATGATAGAACTGATTGCCGTCATTGAAGGAGAAGAAGTTTTACTGGAGTTCAGCACGCCTAGCCGGGCCGGGCTGATCAAACAAACAGAAAGCAAGCCCAACGAAGATCTGCTGATACTGATCATGCCTTTGATGATCGGCGTTTAAAATGATCAGGCAACGCAGCATTCACTTGTGCAGGCATCACATAATACCTTGCATGTTTTCAAAAATAGCTTTAACAAAAAGGCATTGAGAAAGTCATTTCATGCATTCCTTTTTATCTTTGCTTCTTCATGGGTATAAAATCGATCATTGCCAAACCATTTGCTGTAGGTGTTGACAAACAGCTCAGGATACATTCGCTTCAGGCGGTGCTTCATCAGGAGCAAATTTTAAACAACTTGCTGCAACAGGCGCAGCACACCAGCTTCGGCACTGAGCATC
>JADYYU010000256.1 GCA_020853515.1 Chitinophagaceae bacterium
AAAGTGGCCAGGGATATACTGTTGTCAGGTGAAATATCAAATCCACCATCGCCCACGTTTTTTACACCCAGTGATCCCACTTCCACCAGTACGCCATCATTAGGGGGGAGTTGTTTGTATAATTTGCCGGCATTGATATCCAGATCGTATACTGTAGTTGTGGAAGCACCGGCAACACTATTCGTGTACGCAGCGGCAATGACCGACGGACTACCGGGATTTAGCATAGCGTCGGTGGCAGCAACCATACCGGTTTCGGGATTGAGTCTCAAATTTTGACCGGAAGATGTCACAACCCTGATTCTGTCGACGGTGGGGTTAAAATCAAAACCGGCCATATTACCTGCAAGGGCCGGTGTGAATGACGTGGCGCCAACGGTAGATGCGGCACCGGTTTCGGGATTGATCACATAGAGGCGGCTGCCTGACCCTAAACCATAGAGCTGTCCGGTGGCAGGTCTGAAGTCGATGGCCATGATCTTGTCGCCGGATTGAAGCCCGGTAATAGTTACTTTGCCCATTACAGCCGAAACATTGTTGGCATTATACCTGACCAGCATATTATCTGCTGTTAAACCGTAAAATTCAATATTGGGTTTATTAACAACGTCAGGCATTACGAGTGCATCTCTGCGGCAGGCAGTAAAAAAGGATAGCGACAGTGCGCCTAAGAATAAAAATGAAAAGGTGAGTTTTCTGTACATAGGATATAATTTTATACTATACTTACGTCAGCAAAGCTCTTTTGGATTTGCGGGTAATTAAATTTAAAAGTAAAAAAGCTGGAGTCAATTTTCGAAATAGGTCTCATTCAGCCATGCTTCACTTCTTACGTAGTTTGCAAGCTGACTGCTATCGGCAGGGTCCTGGTAAAAACGAATGATCAGGGCAGGCTCGCAACGGCCCAAAATACGGGATTCGAGGTCGTCAAGCGCCTCTTTTATTTCGTTGTTCATTAATCCGGTTAAGGCGTAGTCTTCACTGATAAAACTCAGAAACGCATAACCAGACTGCCGGCCCCATTTATTTTTTATGATCAGCATTCTGAAATGGTCAGCTATGGAAAACCGTTCTTTCTTTAGTTCATTGTAGTTAGACGCCCATTCAATTGCCGTATTATAGCTTGAAAAAAAATGTTCGTTTTGTAATATGTGCTCCCGGAACTGCAGCATTTTTTGTTGTGTGATCATACGTTTTTTATTTTATTATTTCGTTGCCTGCTTTTACCGGCAAGGTGGCACTATACAAATATAATATTATAGAGCAAAGTGCCGCTTTTTTGATCAGAAATTTGCCTGAAAAAAAATAGCGGATGTTATATATTTGTTGTAAACAGTGTCAATGTCAAAACTAACCTTTAAACTGATCTTAATGATGATCAGGTGCGTTGCAATTTTTTCAACAGCAGCATGCTGGGGGCAACAGGAAGAGGTTTACTTTTCTGCTGAAGATCTGAAATCCGACCTGCAATATTTAAAAAACAAACTGGAAACGATGCACCCGGCGTTACATCTTTATAGCAGCCGGGCAGAAGTTGATCAGTACTTCCATGATCTAAGTAAAGAGATTACCCGGCCAATGACAGGAACCGATTTTTACAGACTTGTTACTCAGGTCAGCCCGCTGATCAAAGATGGTCATACAAACATTCTTCCTTCCCGGGCAAACCAGACTTTTCACACAAACCGCAGCAAATTTTTACCTTATCAGTTGATCTGTTCTGAAAACAAATTGTATGTGCAACATGATTTTACGGCTCAGCAAACATTGGCTGCGGGTGCTGAAATTTTAAGTATCAATGGTATAGACGCTGCGAATATCATAAAAGAATTAACGGAACGGCAGGTGAGAGACGGACAAAACCTATCCTATCCGCGTTGGATTTTAAATAACTATTTCCGGCAATACTATAATTTTATCATGGGGCATCCTGCCGTTTACCAAATCACTTTTACCCGGGCTGCTACAACGTCTACTGCTACTATTCAGGCATTAAGCAAAGACAGTATCAATTATTACCGTCAAAAAAGCGATCGCCAAGCAACATTAACGGCATTGCCAAAAGAAGCGCTGTTGTTGAAGATTGATTCAGGCAATCATACTGCCTTGCTCACAATTCGTGATTTTCATAACAGCGTATTGAAAAAGCAATACAATCAACATTTTAAGAAAGAAATAGCCGGATTTTTCAGGCAAATCAAAGCAGCCAATGTGCGCACGTTGCTTATTGATTTGCGCAACAATCAGGGCGGCGATATTGCAAATGGTGTTTTTTTACTTTCCTATATAATGAATGCACCTTTTGAAGTTGTACGGGAATATTATAAGATCCGGCAGCAGGCATTGCAGCGTTGCAACGGTCCTGCCACCGGTATGCATACACTGAAGCCTGATCATTTTACAGGATCGCTTTATGTATTGATCAATGGCGGCAGTTTTTCAAATTCAGCGATCGTGTCATCCTGCTTGTCTCGTGCAGGCCGGGCCGTTTTTGTGGGAGAGGAAACCGGAGGCTGTGCAGATGTGATCTCAGGATTTATAAAAAATGTCACCTTGCCTAAAACGGGCATACAAGTGCAGGTACCGGCGAGGCAATTTGTATTGACCGATAAAAGCAAGAACACCGGCCATGGTATCCGGCCGCAGCATGTTGCGGTTCCTTCTGTGAACGACCTCATGGAAGGCAGAGATGTTGTACTTGAATATGCGAAAAACCTGATCAAAAAGGCAAACAGCCAATTTTAAGCGCAACCGACAAGTTAAGACAGTGTGGATTGTTTTACACAAGCAAAACTACCAGGCAACATTCTGTGCATGCTATCTGCACTCTAAGCAAGTGGATATGCGGGCTTGATATCAGCGTTGATTAGTAACCCTGCAGATACCATTTGCCATCGATACGTACGAGCCTGAATTCTTCATCATCTTTTCCCTGCAGGCCAAATTTTATTTTTACGGTAGCCGTGTCTCCTTGAATCACCGCTTTGCCGATTATTTTGCCGGTGCGGAAATGCTCTCTGAATTCACGTTTCACTTCTGTATTTTGTTCGCTCATGGCACAGATCATTTTTGTATCGCCGTCACCTTGCTGGCTGGGGTTGCACAAACCACTCAGCAGGGCATAGTTGCCTGTTTTGGCTGCGCTGAAAATGGCCTGTACGACACTTGCCGGGTTATCATTTATTTTTCCGGCGGCATGGCCAATTAAGTTTATGAACATGAAAATAGAGCAGATCGCCAGTATTCGGAAATGTTTTTTCATCATTATTAATTTTTGCATGAAGGTAAGACGGAAAACAAATATACTTTTTTATAGCACAAAAAAAAATGGCCTGAATATTCCGGCCATTTTTGGAGGGTGCCCAGGACTGGATTCGAACCAGCACATCCTTGCGAACGCTGCGACCTGAACACAGTGCGTCTACCAATTTCGCCACCTGGGCAGGTGAGTAAAACTTTTCAGGACCGCAAAAATGTGACATATTTTTTAAAGAAACAAATCAGTTTTTAAAATGCTGTCCAAAAATTGACATGCATGCCATTGTATTTAGCCACCAGAGCAGTGTTGCATAGTTTATGTTGCAAAAATAAAGTGGCTGGCAGCGGGATATTTTTTGCAAACTAGGTGATTGAGATGCAATGCAAGCCTGCTGCATTAAATAAGTGATGGCACTGCTGCGCAAAAAGTCATTGTTCACTGCTAGCGGCAACACTGACTTCCGGGCAAATTTTTAACAGCTAAAATCAATGTCCTATTCAGCGACTTCGGTGAAGTTCTATGTAGCGAACTGGTAAAATCTGCAGAATTTGACTTGGGTGCTTAATTGCAGAATTTACTTACTTTTGCTGTTATGCAGCACAAATTTCTGATCGCACTCTGTACCGCGTTTTTATTATTGGGTCAACATGCTTATTCGCAGCCACCTGCTGCTGAAGACCCAGAGGATAAGGAAAAATCATCTGAATCGACGACGGGGCCTGCCAATGCGATGTGGAATCTCGACGTGCTGGCTGCAATGGATTTTCCGATGGCCGATATGGCCAAACGATATGGCACAAGCTACCGCATCGGGCTGGGAATTAAGTATAAAACAACAACGAACTGGATATTTGGGGTGAAGTTTGAATTTATAACAGGAAACAAAATGCAGGAGGATAGTTTGCTGTGGAATATGCGCAATTCGCTCGGTATTACAAATATTAACGGCGAGGTATTAAATGTGGGTATGTTTGAAAGAGGCTATGTGGTTGGTGTACAGGCCGGCAGGATCTTTCCTTTTTTGCAGGCTAACCCTAATTCCGGTCCCATGATGCTGGCTTCAGTTGGTTTTATGCAACACAAGATCAATTTTTTTGACCGCGATAATTCATTTCCGCAGTTACGAGATGATTACAAGAAGGGCTACGACCGGCTTACTAACGGATTATATATCGAAGATTTTGTCGGCTACAATTTTCATTCAAAAAATAAATTGATCAACGTATATGCCGGCTTTAATTTTTTATGGGGATTTACTAAGGTCAGGCGCGACTTCACCTTTGATCTTGAGCGGAAGGAAATCGAAGGACGCAACGATCTCTTAGTGGGATTTAAGCTGGGTTGGGTAGTGCCGATTTATAAGAAAAAATCAGAAGACACCTATTATTAAAATATCTTGATTGTACTTTATAATATAGGGATCCGTTTTTACTATTTACTGGTTTTCATGGCGTCGCTCCGGAATGAGAAAGCCAAAAAGTGGATCGCAGGAAGGAAATCTGCGTTGCAGCAGCTCAAAGATCAAAAAGGAAGAAGTACCCGTACCATTTGGTTTCATTGTGCGTCGGTGGGCGAGTACGAGCAAGCCTTGCCGCTGATTGAACTGATGAAAGAATCCTACGGTCAGTTTCAACTGCTGGTCACTTTTTTTTCGCCCTCCGGATATGAATATGCAAGGCTTAAATACCCTGCTCAATACATCACTTATTTACCATTGGATACTGCAGTTAATATGAGGCAGTTTGTAAAGGAAGCAGATCCGGTGGCTGTTTTTATTATTAAATATGAATTCTGGTATCACCTGCTTAAAACGCTGTCGGATAAAAATATTCCGGTATTCCTGATTTCAGGCATTTTCCGGAAGCAGCAACTTTTTTTTCATCCTGCCGGTATTTTACACAGGAAGATGCTGGGTTTTTTTACACACCTTTTTGTTCAGGACACAGGAAGTGCCGATTTGCTGAGTACCCTAAAAATCAAGCAGGTGACCGTAGCTGGCGATACCCGTTTTGACAGGGTGATCAGCAATAAATCAGTGCCGTTTCAGGATATGCAAATACAGCGCTTTGCGGGCGATCAGCAGGTTTTTATTGCCGGAAGTGTCTGGAATAGTGACATACCTGTGCTGAAAGCAATAGTGGAAGCCCTGCCTGCAGAATGGAGAATTCTGATCGCACCACATGAGCCCGGTCATTTTCAAACCGATTGGATCGCCGAACCTTTTTGTTTCTATACTGCTCAGACATCGCCACCGGCGCGTATCATGGTGCTTGATACCATAGGCTTGCTGTCGAGGTTATACCGCTTTGCCGATTTTGTATATGTAGGCGGGGGCTTCGGAAAAGGTATTCACAATATACTCGAACCTGCCGTTTACTTTAAGCCCGTGCTGATCGGTAAAAACTATCACAAATTTAAAGAAGCGCACGATCTGCTGGCACTGGGGGCAGCATTGACCGTAAACAGCGAAAATGCGGCGATATTGATAAAAAATACTATTTTTGACGAAATTAAATATCTTCAGATTGTCAACAGCTTAAAGAGTTATATCGCAGCAAATACAAACCTTTCAGAAAAAATACTTGTCTTAGTCAGTACATATCTGAAGGCTTAAAATAAAGTATTTTGAATTCATACTTTAACATTTGGAATGTAATAACTATATTAGCGAATTAAAATGGGTACTTCTCGATAAAAAATGAAACGATTTAGCATAATTCTTCTGATTTTTATGGGCTTTTTTGCCAGTCAAAAAGGCTTTTCGCAAATTATAGTGGGTCCTGATACGGTTTGTATTAAAAACGAATTGTTTCTCAGCACAACCGACACCAGCGCCAGTACTTACTATTGGGGATTTTGCTCGGCTTATTTAAATAATATTCCTACAGGAAGCAGTATAGCAGCTGGCACCGGCATGGATTCACCGTCGTCGATCTGTATGGTCACAGACAGTGGCAAGTATTTTGTGTTTGTGGTGAACACCAACAGCCCACGCAACTTATTGAGATATGATTTCGGTACAAGTTTATCAAATGCGCCAATTGTGAACGTAATCGGTGATTATGGCGGTGTAATACCTGTTAATTGTAAAGGTTTTGAAATCGTGAAGGAAGGGGGCAACTGGCACGGCTTTTTAGTCGGCGGTGCTACTGCTGTAAATTCACAAATGGTTCGTCTTGATTTCGGAACCAGTTTGTCGAATACACCCGCTATTTTTGATCTGGGTAATCTGGCCGGCTTGCTCTTAAATCCGCAGGACCTGTTTGTATTTAAAGAAGCAGGAAGCTGGTATGCTTTTACCAACAGCGGCTTTACCGGTAATTTGCTGAGGATCGATATTGGTCCTGTGATCACTAATCCGGCACCTCCATTGACCAATTTGGGCAACCCAGGTACTCTGGCTTTCCCAACCGGCATGTGGCCTGTATTTGATGGCACAAACTGGAGTATTTTTGTCGTAAACCGTTTAACCCAAACAATCAGCAGACTCGATTTTGGTAACTCGCTCCTCAATCCATTTGTGGAAGTCAATCTTGGCAATTTTGCCGGTTTGCTCAATGGCCCGCGTGATATTGTGATCATCAAAGACTGCGGAAATTATTATGGTTATGTCACCAATGAATCTACCAACAGTATTATTTTGCTCACCTTTGCCGGTAATATTGCCGCAGCACCTGTGGCCAGCGACTTAACTAATTTTGCCGGTTTTAATGCACCCCGTTTCCTGACACGCATGCTTCGTGATAAGGATAATGTGTACTGCTTTACGGCTAATAATCTTGACAATACCTTGTCGCGTATGACCTATAACAGTTGTACGAACGCCTCCATTGCCAGTTCTACATTACAAACTCCGCTCCCGGTTGAATATGATGTGCCGGGGCTTTATAATGTTTATCTGGCCACTGACGAAGGACTTCCTACTATGAAGGTTGATTGCAAACAGGTACGTGTATTGCCACAGCCATTTATTCAGATTAATAATGATACACTGATCTGTCAGCAGGATACTATTTTACTGGTAGCCAACGGCCCCGGTTTATATAGTATATTATGGGATCCAGTTTACAACGCAATTGCTCCTTACGATACAACTTCGATCTTAATTTATCCACGCGAAGACTACCGTTATAACGTGCACATGGAATATTACAATGATAAAAAGACCTGTGCATTTGATACCTCTGTGCTGATCAGGGTGAGCAGGGTAAAAGCAGATGCCGGCCCCGACAGGTTCGTAGCTGACGGAGCCTCAACCGTATTGGGTGGGCCGCTGATGTCATACGGTCAGGAATACTCTTATGTGTGGACGCCCGATACCTATTTAAATTCAGCCTTTATTGCCAACCCGACATCAACCCCGCTTGACGTACAATTTTATTACCTGAAAGTCACAAATGACTCCTCAGGCTGTGAATCGAAAGACACCGTGATCGTAAGGACAGAATGCACTGATATTAACTTACCTAATGTGTTTAATCCGGTGAGTGATATTGCATCCAACAGAAATTTTGGACTGATCAATTATAATATTGTTAAGCTGGAGTATTTCCGTATTTATAACAGATGGGGCCAGATGATTTTCGAAACCACCGACCCGGCCAAGAAATGGGACGGCACACAGAATAATATCCAGCTTCCACCAGACAATTATGTTTGGATCGTTGATGGTACCTGTAACAACGGTAAGCGGATCCGGAAACAGGGTACCGTATTACTGGCCAGGTAAAATGTCTGAATGACTTTATCCGATCGTTTTAAATTTTATTTTAGGAAACGATAGAGTCCATTATTTAAAAGTTTGTACAATACGCTCAGCTATAGTAAAGTGAGTAGTTTTGCCATAAATTAAACGATCAACTGCAAGAGACGGGGCAAAAAAAATGACCTGCGAAAAAGCAGATCATCTGTTTGCACGATAGCAACAGCTATTTATTGAATCTGACAGTTGATACTGTAGTTGCCAAATAAATCGCTGCTTGTTGTTGCATTTTCATTGCATCGGTCCTCTGCTCTGGCTCTGTTTTCACGATATGTAAACTGCGAATAGCTGCTTGTATTGGTACCGCCGGTGCCACTGGTGTAAGTTTTAGAGCATTTACACAGGTAATCTTTCTTGCATGAGATCATGCTGGTTGCTATCAGGAACAAGCTGCATACTATTAAGGTTGTCTTTTTCATTTTACTTGATTTTAAGTGTTTATAATATACAGCAAAGATGAGTTCTCAGCCCCACCGGGACGTTATAGAATTTGATGTTATTTTTGTATGATTTCAAAAGTGATTTCTCAATGATTCGGCCATCAGATGAATGCGCCCGCCAATGGAATGCTGATCATTCGTTTTGTTTGTAATCAGGCAGACTCTTTATTTCTGTCAAACTATTTTGAAATTAAAAAGGTAAATTTGTAACATTATCCGGCATGAAAAAACTAACTGAAAAATTTATTGCACGTATTTATAAACCGCGGTCAGCAGAGTCGCACAAAGGAGATTACGGTCATGCATTAATAATTGCCGGGGGCAAAGACAAAAGTGGAGCGGCCCTCATCGCAACGAGAGCTTGTTTGCGGTCTGGTGCAGGTTTGGTCAGTACCAGGCTAAGCAATACAGACGCTGCTTTATTGCTTTCGGGTATTCCGGAAGCTATGCTGTACACAACTGCAAGCGGCAAAATTGATACAGCACGGTTTAATGCCATTGGTATGGGGCCCGGTTTAGGAACCGGCAGAGAATCAGTCAGTCTTGTGAATTCAGTGATTGCGCAAAAGCCGGAAAATCTGGTCATCGATGCAGACGCCCTGAATGTGATTTCATTTCAGGATGATTTATGGCAACGCTTGCCTGCCAACACTATTTTAACACCACATAGCAAAGAGTTTGACCGACTATTTGGGGATCATGCCAACAGAACCGAACGTATAAAAACGGCATTGAGTGTTTCAAAAAAATTTCCACTTGTGATTGTTTTAAAAGGGCACTTGACTTTAGTAGCATTTGACGGAAAAGGGTACACCAATACAACCGGCAATGCGGGACTTGCCAAGGGAGGCTCCGGCGATGCACTTACAGGGATGATCACTGCATTTGCTGCACAGGGATATGCACCCTTGCAGGCTGCGCAATTAGCCGTGTACCTGCATGGAGCCGCTGCCGACCTCACCCTCGCTTGCCAAAGTGAAGAAAGTATGCTGATCACCGATGTGATCGAAAATTTGGGAAGGGCATTCAGGCAGCTATCAACTGCAAGTATATAACTCATTTGCCTTCCTAAAGGCCAGGTAGTTGCTGCTGAAATAGTTTACTTAAAAAATTGTTAGTTTTAGACCTTATTGAATTGAAATCAAACACGGTTAACTACATTTGAACAAAATTTATATACAATGAAAAAAATCATATCATCAATTTCTGTGGTTTGCCTGTTGGCACTTTTAAATTCATGTGGTGAAAAGGCGATGGATCCGGCAGCTTTAGAAGCAAAAGTAGACTCGATGGCTGCAGCCAAAATAGATGCTGCCAGTGCTTCTGCAATCAAAGAATGTGAAACTCGCATGGCTACAGAAGTTAAGTTTAAAACCGATTCTTTAGTAAATGCAGCTCAGGTTGCCAATGCTCCACTTTAATTTAAATAACCCTTTAATAAAAAAATATTTATCATGACTAAGAATTTAAAATATATTTTAATACCCGCTTTTGCAGGTATGATGTTTGCTGCTTGTAATAACACACCACAAGGACCTTCACAGGCTGAACTGGATGCTCAGGTTGAAACCAAAGTAAAAACGGCGACAGATAAAATGCATGCTGATTGTGATGCGCAGATCATGCAGGCGGCACAAATGAAAAAGGACAGTATCCTGATCAAAATGGGTAAGATGAAAGCACCTGTAGCCAATGCCGGCACAAAACCAGCCACTTCCAAAACCACTACTACAACCACAACTACTGTGAAGACTGAGCCTGTTAAAACAGAACCGGTAAAAACAAACCCGAAAACGGATCGTTTTAATAATAATGGTGGCAAAACAGTGAATGAAGCCGATACCAAAACAAAAGCAGACAGAATGGAAAGCGGGGGTAAGAAGGAAGTAACACCTGAAGATACCAAGAAAAAAGCTGACCGATTTAGAAAATAAATGTAAAATTTGTAATAATCAGATCCCGGATTTTTCCGGGATTTTTTTATGGCTGAATGTTGACCGTTATGGCATGGGCAGACAGGTATTTACAGATCAGAACTTTTACTGCCGTTTCTGCCAGAGCGAAACTGACAATGATACCAGACGCTGATCCGGCAATATGGATACTTCACTTAATTTCAGCACAGGAATATGACGGGAAACCGAGATCAACAGACCGGCCTCATCGGGTTTGAATGTGTGTGCAACTGTCGTTAAGCGGTGTCTGTAGATTTTTGATCGACGCCTGCATCTGCAGATTCACTGTATATTTGATAACAATTGTATGTCGCTAATCGTGTGGAAAGTACTGGCCAAAGCGGATGTTGTATTGGCATAGCAATTATTAAATTCAAGTTTGCCGACTATTTTTAAATGATAATTTGTTGCCCTGCCGCTCGACTCTTATTTGCACAGCCACCTCATGTGCAGAACGAAATGGGAATAGTGTCAGCGCTGCATCCATACGCTGAGGCCTGCAGAAGATGGATCGTATTCTAGTACATGCAAAAAAAAAGACTGACAATCGTGTCAGCCTCTTTTTTTTATGATAAGGGTTTTGCTTATTGCCAAACGCCTGTATAAGATAAAGTAGTGTTGGTTGCAACTTCTCTGATTGCATAAGTCCAGCTAATAGTATTAGAAGAAAAAGTACCAGTTCCTGAAACTTCGTAACCGTCATTATCAGGTTGTTGAACAGCAATAGAGAGGGTATTTTTGTCTACAGTGGCAGCAATGTTATTTACAAAAAGATCATCTGAAAAGGTATGTGAAATAATAACGGCATTTGCATTTGCACCAGTTGCAATCGCACAGCTATACACTAAAGAATTACCACCGGTAACATCTGATGCAGACCAGTTTTTGATAAATTTAGTTTTTGATAAAGTTTCGCAATTTGTGCCTTCATAACCTACAGCGCAACTACAGCTACCATCACTTGCATTACAGGTACCACCATTGTTACAAACGGTATCTTTACATTTGTCTCCATTGCACGATGTAAATAAAGCTGTTGAGAAAATTCCTACTGTCAGGAATGACGCCATTAAAATTGTTTTTAAGTTTTTCATGTTTTAGTTTTTAATTATGAATAATTTTAGAATGCGAATATAGGAAAACCTTTACTACCAAAAATTTTAAACCATGCATTTTGCAATTCATTTACAGATATGAAAGGTTCTAATCATCCAGTTTCAACACTGCTAAAAATGCCTCCTGCGGCACTTCTACATTACCAATCTGCCGCATTCTTTTTTTACCTTCTTTCTGTTTTTCAAGCAGCTTGCGTTTACGGCTGATATCGCCGCCATAACACTTGGCAGTTACATCTTTACGCATGGCACTGATGGTTTCGCGCGAAACTACTTTTGCACCAATGGCAGCCTGAATGGCAATTTGAAATTGTTGTCTGGGCAACAGCTCTTTTAGTTTTTCACAAAGTTTGCGTCCGAATTCCTGCGCACGTCCTCTGTGAATGAGCGCACTTAAGGCATCCACTTTATCACCATTGAGCAGAATATCCATTTTTACAATATCGCTTTCACGCATATCGATCGGATGATAATCAAAAGATGCATATCCTCTGGTCTGACTTTTAAGCTTATCGTAAAAGTCAAATACGATTTCTGTCAGTGGCATTTCAAAGGTGAGCTCGACACGGGTAGGCGTGAGGTAACCCTGATTAATGAGCATACCGCGCTTTCCAATGCAGAGTGTCATGATATTGCCGATATAATCCGGTTTAGTGATGATCTGTGCTTTAATAAACGGCTCCTCGATGCTGCTTAACCTGCTGGGATCCGGCATTTCGGTCGGGTTATTGACAATAATCAGATCGCCTTTAGTAGTGGTGGCCTTAAAGCTAACGTTGGGAACCGTTGTGATCACTGTTTGGTTAAATTCTCTTTCAAGGCGTTCCTGAATAATTTCCATATG
>JADYYU010000257.1 GCA_020853515.1 Chitinophagaceae bacterium
AATCCCTGGACCTGGACAGCGGAGCTTACCGGCTTTTGACAATAAAGGATTCAAGTAATTGTATAAAAATGCTGGATAGTACATTGCTTATTCATACCGAGCCGGTTTCGCTGACCTATGATACAATGACTTATTACTGCAACAGCAATTTTGCTTCACTTCCCATTCACCTGAAAGGCAAAAGTAGCTGGGTGATTCAGCTTGAGCATGACGGAGTCATTACAAATGTAGTGAAATCAAATAAAGAAGATTCCCTGCATATTCAGTCCGGTATTTCCAGAATTGTCAGCATTCAGGACGGCAATAACTGTATTGTTCAAATAAAGGACAGTATCTTATTGAATTCATTTAAGCAATTATCTGCTAACGTGTTTACAGGTATGTTTGATTGCAATACAAACCAAAAGGCTATTGATTTACATGCAGCCGGTAATATGCCGCTACTGGTTTACGGGCATAGTGGTGCTCAGCAGTTTACCGGCACCTATGTGCAATTTCCGCAGCAGTATTTACTATCGCCGGGCACCTTTGCGATTGATAGCATCGTTGATGCCAAATTGTGCAGATTACAGAACATTTACAGTGCACAAGTGATCAATGATACGATTGATGTGAGCGATCTTTTTCAGGATAAATTTACATTAAAAACCAGTCAGCTTTCTACTCAAAGATATTACTGGTATCTGAATGATGTGCTGTATCGCGAAACGGCCGGGCCATACGTTGACATAGACAGAAGTGGTCTGTATGATTTGGGTATCTACAATACTAATAATTGTTTTTTGAAAACAAAAAAACTCAAGGTAGATCTGGGAAAAATGTTGCTTTTCCCTAACCCGGCTGATGATAAATTGACTGTCATGATGCAATTCGATCCCGGTGAATCCGTTCAGTACTTTCTCGCAGACCTCACTGGCAAGAAAATTCTGAGTGGATCATTGCAGAACGGTAAAAACCTGATTTTGCTCCCGGAAATGCCCAAAGGAGTGTATATTTTGCAGTTAATGACCAATTTAAACAATGTCAATTATCCGCCTCAACGCATACTTAAAAATTAGCGCAAAAGACTCTTTACCTTTTCGAGGTACCTAGCTGAATAGATAGCGGCGTTTTCGATTTTAGATGCTGTAATGGCGTTCATCTTATAACGTTGAATGTCTTCACGGTTCAATTGTTTGATTTTGGCAGCCAGGCTTTCCGGCGAAAAATCGTCACTCACCACTCCCAGATCATATTGGTCTACCACTGCTTTCATTTCAGCCGAAGGGCCAATGGCAATGGCTAGTTTTGCCTGTATAAATTCATACAATTTATTTGGCAGCGCATGTGCGTAATTGAAATTATTTGGGCGCAAAAGAAACAGTCCGATATCGTATGTATTAATAAATGGAATGATGCGGTCAAAATCTACGGGTGGAAGGAAGTTTACATTGCTTGTTTTTTGGGCATATGCCTGCAGGTAATTCAGATAGGCTTCATTTCCCCGGCTTACAGTTCCCATAATATCAAGTTGATAATGACTGCCCAGCAGGTACATTACGTCTATCATGTCTTCAATATGACGTGATTGCATCAGTGCGCCATGGTATATCAGTTTAATAATCCCCGTGTTGCTGACGGGTGCAACATCAGATTGTATGGCCACGTTGGGTACTACCAGAGATTCTTTCCCAAATTCCTGCTTGCATTTTTGTGCTATCCCATCGCATACATTCACCAACAGATCGATATCCATAAGATATTTTTGATAAAGTGTAAAGGGATACCGGCCAATAGTTTCCTTCCATCCGCCAATATCTTCAAATTCCAAAGGATGGTATTCGTGTGCATTATAGACAGCAGTAAAATTTAATTTCTTTTTTAATCTGCTAAGCAGTGGCAAATAATTCGGTTCGTGAATAATGATCACATCAAAACGGGCTGCTTCTATAAATTTTTCAATTGCAGGCGAGTATTCAGCAATGTGCTTCGTTAGTTTTTTATAAAAGAGTCTTCTGAAAATTGCATTTAGGATCTTAGTTATAAAAGACTGGCTTTCAGAGATGGAACGATAATGGATTGCCTGGTCGGTCGGTTTACTCGTGCCGATAGCGGTGATTTCAAAGTCGTGCTGAAATGTTTGAAATTCCCTGATCATTCTGGGGCCATTATGTAAAGTTCTGTTGGTCAGAATGAGCATTTTAGGCTTCATATTGCTTAGTTATGTTGGTTTAATTCCCTGATAATTTTTGCGGGTACGCCTGCTATAACCACATTGGAAGGGAATGATTTCGTAACGACGCTGTTGGCCCCTACGGTTACGTTATCGCCCAGTACTACACCCGGTAAAATCGTTACATTTCCGCCGATCCAGCAATTCCGACCGATTTTTACAGATTTCAATTCGAATTTATTTCTGTCCGTGAAATCGTGATTCGCAGTCTGGATATTAATATTCCATGCCCAGATAGTATCATCGCCGATTTCGAGAGTCGAGCCGTCTGCAATGCCAATATAACAGCCGCCGCTTACAGCAAAACTTTGCAATACTCCTTTATTGCTGCGGTTAAAACGAATATTATGATAGCCGGATACCAGGGTGGTATAATGCACCGGATGTGGAACATCCCCATTTATGCCATAAATTTTCTGAAATATCCAGTTGGTATAAAATACCTGGGGCGATATATCGAGATAATAGGATGAACCGATTAACTTATAAAATCGTTTCACTATTTTTCCTAAGAATGTCATTTACGGAGTATGTTGTAAATTTTATGGCCAAATATAGGTATTTTATCAAATACGCTTTTATATAATTCAATTTCAATGTATTTACTTCTGATGAAATAGAAAAACAGCAGGGGTAAGGTGGATATGCCGGCAATAACAAAAGTATATAAATTTGGCAGGCCTGCATAGTACATAATCACTCTGCTAATGCCGATGACAATCGTGGAGACGGCCACAATCTTAAACAGCCTTACAGAGTCGATATAATCACTATATCTCACTTTTAATTGTCTCACGGTAATATGTAGTTGCATAAATGCCAATACATACACGCTGATTATTGTTGCGACCGCACAACCTAGTATGCCCAGGTATTCGGATAGTAATAAATTCAGGACAATGTTGACGATAATAAATACTAAAAAACTGATCAGCACATACTTTGATTTTTTAAGCAGAATCAGCACATCGGTGTAGTTTTGAAAACGAATAAATAAAGCAAAAGTGAAAACTATAAAAATTTTATAACTGTCAATATATCTGTCTGACAGGTAGATGAGGATAAATTCTTTACTATAGAAAATGAAGAAAATGGCGACCGGAAAAAGTAGAATCGCTGTAGTAGTGATAATTTTTTTCTTCATGCTTGCAATGGCGGCAAAGTTACTTTGTTGAATATTGACCGACATGTCAGCCATGAAAATGGTAGAGATAGTAGCATACATCACACCGATCATGGGTAGTTCTATGCTGCCATTCCTGTAAACTGCATATTGTGATTCATTAAAGTAAGTACTAATGATAAATAAAGCAATATAGGAGTAAGAATTTCCAAGTAATTCCACAAGATATAAGGGGAGTCCAACCTTGAATATCTCTCTTACCACCGATCGGTCAAACTTGCCTCCAAGTAGTTTCATCTTATTGAGTACAAAAAGCTGAATCAGACTGCTGACGATCAATTCAAAAGCAAAAATCAGCAATAATAAGGTCAGTGAATTAAATAAACGGATCGCGATCAAAGCCAGACATAATTTGGTGAAATTAGTAGCAATTACCAGAATCATTAAAAATTTTGTCTTACCTACCTTAATCATGGCTTGTTTAAGCACTTCATTGAGTTTACTCCCAATGATACTGACAGCAAAAACTTTTAGCAAAACGCCCAGTAATTCATTGTCAAAAATTTGTGTTGCGAAATAAGAGAACAGAAAGCAGATTATAGTCCCGGCAACCCCGCCTACAAAAGTAAAAACAAGTACTGTCTTCAAACTGCTCTCGAAATTTTTTTCAATATTCGCAAAGAACATCATCGCTATCTGTATAATGGCTACTGACGTGACTATGCTGATAACATCAGAAATCATGATCGTTTGAAGAAATGAACCGTAAATATTTTTCTCTAAGGCCCTGGCAAGGTAAGGAGTGAATAAAAACCCTATAATCAGATTAACACCCTGTGAGATGGTTAAAAGAATGACACTGACGGCCTTTTTACTCATTGATATTTCTTAAACGCGGCAAATATACTTTTATTGTTTGTACATTCTTTCGATAATATCTACCACCTTCAGGCCTTCAAGGGCATTGGTGGTAATGGTTGAACGGTTTTTAAGCACATCTACCACATTTTCGATCACATAATGATGATTTGCGGCGCTGCCTTTGTAGGCGCCATAATCGTTGCCGGGGTTGGTAGGTGCCAGTTCGGGCATTTCATAATCTTTAATATGGCATACTTCTACCTTGTCCATATACTGACCGCCAATTTTTACACTACCATGTTCTGCAATAATAGTCATGGAGCTTTCCAGATTTTTATCCCAGATTGAAGTTGAGAAATTCATACAACCCAGTCCCCCGTTTACAAAGTCGAAGCTGATCACACCGCTATCTTCTATAAATTCGGTCAGATGCGCATGGTTGAAATTTGTAAATCTGGAATTGATGTTTTCAATATCACCGAACAACCAGTATAGCAAATCGATAAAATGCGAAAACTGCGTAAATAGCGTTCCGCCATCCAGTTCTTTCGAACCATGCCAGTTACCGGGCTTGTAATAGCGGTTGTCGCGGTTCCAATAGCAGTTCAGTTGCACCATAAATATTTTACCCAGTTTGCCACTATCGATCACCGACTTGATCCATTCGCTAGGTGGACTGTAACGGTTTTGCATAACGGCAAAAACCTGCTTATGCACATTCAGAGCTTTATAAATCACTTTTTCGGCATCCTGCTTATTCAGTGCCATCGGTTTTTCAATCACTATATGCTTTTTGGCATCCAGACATTTCATGGCATACTCAGCATGATATCCATTGGGCGTGGCAATGTTCACTACATCAATGCCGGCGGCTTCTTCGCTTTGCAAAAAAGCATCGATGTCATTAAAAAAAGAGCAGTCATATTTTTCAATTCCGAGCGTTGATTTTTCTTTAATATCGAT
>JADYYU010000258.1 GCA_020853515.1 Chitinophagaceae bacterium
GTGGGCATCCGGCTATGTGCTGTTTAGTTCAATCACGCCCTTTGCCTGGACGAATCTGGTAGTGGTCGCAATCACATTTTCACTGCTGATGTTTTCAAAAATACCGGCACCACTCATCGTGATCGGATGGTTATTGCTGGGAGCTGCCCTCTAAAACCGTATTTATGTTGTATGTACGCTGAACGGCGTATTTTTATAGCTATGGCAACGCTATTGATATTCAGTGATTCTTACCTGACCGGCAGTATTGACCTTAGAAATGGATTCAAGCTGCTCAATTGAGCCTATTTGATTATCTTTGTCCACTTCTTATGACCAGAAAATCCATTCTGCTTCTTATTTTATTGTTGACTGTAAAAGGTGCTTTTACACAGATCAACAATCAACTGCTTGAACAAAATATTTCAGTGGCAGATAGTCTGCAACAACAAGTATTACTCAGTGTTCAAAGCAATAATTTTTTTAAAAACAATGAGTATTTTGGTAATATTATTAAAGGGTCCACATTGATGGGGTCGCAGCTTGGCACCCAGATCGCCTACTTGCCAAACCCCCATGTCCGACTACAGGCAGGCACATTTATTCGCAAAGATTTTGGAAATGATACCGGTTTGAAAGTGAGACCGGTACTGAGCTGTAAGATTCAAAAAAATGGATACGCGGTGATATTCGGCACCCTCGAAGGTAATTTTTCACACCGGATGATAGAGCCTCTTTATAACTACGAACGATATATTAGTCAACCCCTTGAGCAGGGATTGCAGATTAAGATCGACCGGAGTAAAGTATGGAGTGATACCTGGATTAACTGGGAAGTGATGCAGTATCTGGGTTCCGATTACCAGGAAGAATTTTCGGTAGGCCATCATACCGATATTACGTTATTTAAAAATCATACAACGCGACTGACTATTCCCGTGCAAATGCTCATTTCTCATAAAGGTGGACAAATAGACATCGACACGACATCCCTTAAATCGAATGCAAATGCCGCGGTCGGTTTTACCTTTCAGTATAATGCAAAGGGGAGCGGACCATTTTTGAAGGCATTCCGTACCGAAAATTATGTTACATTTTTTAAGGCCTTACCTCCCAGCAGCCAGTCGGTGTATAAATCGGGTAGTGGTATTTATCTGAATGCAACCTTTGTTTCGAAATATGATATCGCAGCGTCAGTAGCCTACTGGAATGGTCGTGATTATATTGCCAGCAGAGGTGCTTACCTTTTTCAGTCGGAAGCTTCGCCATTTGGCAAAAAGGGATATCTGGAACCCAACCGCAACCTGCTTTTTTTCAGATTATTGTATTCGCATAAGGTATTGAATGCAATTAATGTGGATGTTCGTTTTGAACCGTATTACGATCTGGGAAACAGCCTGTTTGAATATAACTACTCTGTTTACTTTTCATATCGTGCTGATTTTAGTTTATTTAACTTTGCTAAAAAGAAATAGTCATTTAAAAACTGCATTTTCGTATTTTAATTTTTTTTTATGATGAAAAAAATACTTCTGACATGCCTGATGGTCATTTTTACGACGGCTTTTTTATCTGTCAGTGCACAATATCGCAAAGTGCAGAACAATGCTTTCAAAAGAGGCGAAAAGCTGACCTACCGCATCCACTACGGATTTATTGACGCCGCCGTGGCCACCATCGAGATTACCGAGGAGAACAAAAAATTTGCAGAC
The DNA here is from genome assembly GCA_020853515.1 of Chitinophagaceae bacterium. Taxonomy (GTDB): domain Bacteria; phylum Bacteroidota; class Bacteroidia; order Chitinophagales; family Chitinophagaceae; genus OLB11. The sequence goes on from JADYYU010000258.1 coordinate 1,692, forward strand.
AGAAACACTTTGCATGTGGTCGGTATCGGTAAGTCAAAGGGTAGTTTTGATTTCTTTTTTAAAATTCGTGACCGTTACGAAACCTACATTGATGAAGAGGCCATGATTCCATGGTTTTTTGGACGACGAATTGATGAGGGAGGTTACAAAACCAATCAGGATTATATTTTTTACCATGGGCAAAAAAAAGTAAATGCGAATGGTAAAATGGTTGAAATCTGGCTAAATACCCAGGATATGCTGTCAGGATTTTATCTGGCTCGTACGATGGATCTGGGTAGTGCTAAGGAAGGCCAGCTATTTTCGGTTCCCACTATCGTTGACGGCGAAATGTATAATCTGCAGATCAAATTCAAAGGCCGTGAAACCATCAAAAGCGAATGGGGTAAAATCCGCTGCCTGAAATTTGTACCGGTACTGCAAAAAGGACGCGTATTTAAGCATGAAGAAGATATGATTGTTTGGCTGAGCGACGATAATAATCATATTCCCATCAGGGCTAAAGCAGACATCCTTTTTGGGTCACTTAAAATGGATCTGATCGGCTATAAAGGCATTGCCACGTCCTTTGTTTTTTAAGCAGGCCGGATCAAACAAAATGCAAGCACCTAAAAGCAACCTATCCACAATAAAAGTCACATCCATTATTTTATTTTTCCTCCGGCCCTTACTTTCTGGGCTTACCCGGATACAAATTATCAAGCACATTAAATGAATATCTTTTCAAAACTCACCCCATATATCATTGCAGGCCCCTGTGGCATCGAAGATGAAAACCAGTTAATGTCTATCACAAATTCGTTGCAAACTATGCCGGTTGATATGATCAGAGGCGGGGTGTGGAAACCACGTTCAAAACCCGGCCATTTTGAGGGCAGGGGAGAGGCGGCACTAGGCTGGATCAGGCATGCCAAAACAACGACAGACAAACCATTTTGTATTGAAGTAGCCAACCGGCAACAAGTGGAGCTGGCACTGAATTATGAAATCGATGCTATGTGGATCGGCGCCCGCACTACCGTGAATCCCTTTATGGTACAGGAAATTGCAGATGCATTAAAAGGAAGCAACGTGGCTGTGCTGATCAAAAATCCGATCAACCCTGATATCGAGTTATGGAGCGGGGCCGTTGAACGTTTGCAGCAGGCCGGCATTGAAAGTATTGCTGCCATTCATCGCGGTTTTTCATCGTACGATGCCAATGCTATTTATCGCAACAAACCCAACTGGGCGATCCCGATTGAACTCAAAAGACGCTATAAAGATCTGCCGGTTTTTTGTGATGTGAGTCATATATGCGGCAATCGCACCCTGCTGTCGTCTGTTGCACAGCGCGCACTCGATCTCGATTTTGATGGTTTGATGATCGAAACGCATCCCACTCCGGACGAAGCCTTAAGTGATGCCCGCCAACAAATTACACCGCTGCAATTGCAGGAACTGCTGTCCGGTTTGGTTATCAGACAGGTAAGCTGCGATACAGTGCAGGACGAAATTGAGCAGATCCGGCAGGTGCTGGATACCATGGATGCGGAAGTAGTTGACCTGATCGGAAAAAGAATGGAACTGGTACAGCAACTGGGTCAAATCAAAATTGATAATAATATTGCGATCTTTCAGCAGGATCGCTGGCGCGAGATCATTGAAAGCCGCACCCAATGGGGCGAAAAAAACAAGTTGGATGCCGCCTTTATTTTAAAACTGTTTGAACTGATCCACGACAAGTCGATCAAAACCCAATTTGAATTGCTGAATACTTTAAAGCAGGATAAAATCTAGTATATTCGCACATTCAAAAATTTAAATGGCCTTCGAACATCATAGTAATCATCAGATGCGTTTTGACCAGCAGGTTGAAAATGCCCGCAATTATGTAGTACCATTTATTGAGCAAACGTTGCCGCTGAAAGCTGGCATGAAGGTGCTGGAAATAGGTTGTGGTGAAGGTGGTGTGCTGAAGCCTTTCTTTGAACGGGGGTGCATATGTGTGGGTGTAGATCTCGATCAGCCCCGTATCGATCTGGCCGAACAATTTTTGAAGCATGAGATCAGCAGCGGACAGATGTTCATTATGAATCAGAATGTGTATGATCAGCATTTTCTGCAGCAATATGCAAATTCTTTTGATCTGATCATACTGAAAGATGTGATCGAACACATTCACGGACAGGAAGCATTTATTCCTTTTATGAAAAAACTGCTCGTAAATAATGGGCAGATCTTCTTTGGTTTTCCGCCCTGGTATATGCCTTTTGGTGGTCATCAGCAGATTGCCCAAAAAAAATGGACCTCCAAATTGCCCTATTATCATCTGTTGCCAACCGGCCTTTATAAGTGGGTGCTTCAAAAGGCAGGTGAAGGGCCGCATGCCGTTGATTCGTTAATGGATGTAAAGCAAACCGGTATCTCGATTGAACGCTTTGAACGGATCTGTAAAAAATCAGGCTACAGTATCGTAAACAAACAATGGTATTTATTTAACCCCATCTATAAGTACAAATTCGGACTTGAACCGAGAAAA
>JADYYU010000259.1 GCA_020853515.1 Chitinophagaceae bacterium
ACTTTCGGCGGTAGCGGAGTATTGGCAACAGAATTAGGCAAGGCATTAGCTGACAAAGGGCATATTGTGCATTTTATATCTTATCAGCAGCCGGTGCGATTAGATGCCTTTCATCCAAATATATTCTATCATGAGGTTACCGTACCCACCTACCCCTTGTTTGATTTCCCCCCTTATGAATCGGCTTTATCTTCAACCCTGGTAGATGTGATCTCAAACAACGGCCTTGATCTGCTGCATGTACACTATGCGATACCCCATGCTTCCTCAGCCTACCTTGCAAATCAGATTCTGAAGAAAAAAGGCATGAACATTCCATATATCACTACCCTGCATGGCACCGATATTACCCTGGTAGGCAAAGACAAAATGTATGAGTCGGTGGTTACGTTTTCGATTAATGAATCGGATGCCATTACAGCCGTGTCGGATAATCTGAAGGCAGAGACTTTGCAATATTTTGATATTGAAAAAGAAATTCATGTGATTCCGAATTTTGTAGACATCAAGCGTTTTTCGCAAAGTAATAAATATCATTTCAGAAAAATGCTGGCACCTAACGGTGAAAAAATTCTGGCCCATGTGTCTAATTTTAGAAAGGTAAAACGGTGTGAGGATGTAATTTATACGTTTGAAAAAGTGAGAAAGCAGATCCCTTGCAAACTACTGATGATCGGCGATGGACCTGAACGGCAGCCGATGGAGGCGCTTTGCCGTGAACTGGGAACCTGCGACGATATCCGCTTTTTAGGTAAACAGGAAAAACTGGAAGAGATCCTTTCGATCACTGATCTGTTTTTATTGCCCAGCGCCTACGAAAGTTTTGGCCTTGCAGCTCTGGAAGCCATGGGTTGTCAGGTACCGGTGATCTCGAGTAATGCCGGTGGTATACCTGAAATCAACATACACGGCGTAACCGGCTACCTGACCGATGTAGGAGATGTAGATGCCATGGCCGCATTTAGCCTTGAACTGCTGCAAGATGATACCAAACTGTTGCAATTTAAAAAGAATGCCCTGGCCCAGGCGGAGAAATTCAATATCAATAATATCATTCCGCAATATGAGAAGCTTTATGAATCGCTGATGTAATGGTAGTTCTGTACCTGGTAATCACTTTCAAAAGAACGCTTCTTACGCTATAAAATCATTTGCACACTTTATGCACTTAACCCCTTTTTAGGCAGATTATCTTGCTAAAGCCTATATATTTGCACATTCTACTAAGATATGATCACACCTAAAGGCAAATTAATTCCGGTAGGCGGCGCAGAAGATAAAGGCACCGATCTGGAACAGGGATTTATACAGCGGAACAATCTGAATTTTTTTGAGCAGGGTATTCTCAGACGGATTGTAAACGAAACCAGGCTGAAAAATGAAAGTAATATTGAAGTGATCACCACCGCATCAATGATACCCGTTGAGGTGGGCGAAAATTATCTGCATGCCTTCGCAAAACTATCCTGTAATAATGTACACATTCTGAATATCCGCAATCGCGAGGACGCGCAAAACCCCGAATATGTAGAACGTATCCGGAAAGCTGATGCGGTTATGATCACAGGTGGCAATCAAATGCGTCTCACTGCTACTTTCGGTGGTACTGAGTTATATCATATTTTGCAGCAACGTTATTTTTACGAAGATGGTTTTCTGATTGCAGGTACCAGCGCGGGGGCTATGGCCATGAGTAATACCATGATATACGAAGGCAATGCCGCTAATGCTCATCTGAAGGGCGCTGTAAAAGTGACTACGGGGCTGGCATTTATGCGCGATGTGATCTTTGATTCACATTTCGATAAGCGGGGCCGATTTGGACGTCTTGCACAGGCTGTTGCTTCAAACCCGCAATGCATCGGCATCGGACTGGGTGAAGATACCGGACTGCTGATTACCGACGGCAATTTTATGGAAGCCATAGGCTCAGGTATGATCGTCATCATTGACGGACATAATATCAGACATTCCAATATCGCCGATCTTGCTGACGGTAGCCCGATCTCTATTGAAAATCTGATTGTGCACTTTTTAGCAAAAGGCAATAAATATATCTTAAGTGACCGCAAGTATATTGCTATGCAGGAACATGAATATGCCAAAACAGAAGTGGAGTAAGAAATATGCAGTATGCAGTCCGCCGCGGCGGAGCAGTTCGCAGTAAACGAAAACTTCTAAACCGCTAACCTCTATACTTTTTAACCTCAAAGTCCGTAATCTTTCAGCCTTCTAAACCCGTAACCTGTAAACCTTCATGATCTACACTCTTCCATTTATCGCCGCTTTTATCGGTTGGTTTACCAACTGGATCGCTATTAAAATGCTGTTTCATCCGCGCGAACCTAAGAACATACTGGGTTTTAAACTACAGGGCATTTTCCCAAAAAGGCAACAGCAATTTGCTGAGAAATTAGGTTCTTTAGTGGCCAAAGAACTGATCTCGTTTGATGATTTATCGGCTAAATTACACCACCCTTCCACAGTGCAAAGCGTGATGCCTTTTATAGAAGAAAAAATTGACGGATTTATCAAAGTTAAACTCAAAGAAGAAATTCCTTTACTGTCGATGTTTATTAAAGAAGATTCCCTCACCGGCATCAAAAAAGGCATGGTGGCTGAAATTGAGTCCATGTTTCCGGCATTGATTTTAAAAATGACGGAAGGCATGAAAAATGAATTGAATGTAGAAAAAATAGTTACTGACAAGGTTTCAAATTTCAGCAGCGACAAACTGGAAGAAATTCTGAATGCTATTATGAGTAAAGAGTTCCGTTTTGTGGAAATTATCGGAGCGGTTTTAGGCTTTATCATCGGCTGCATTCAAATACTGATTTCGCAGCTTTAACATCAACGGCTGCCTCTTTCGGCTATTTTTTGTAGCATGATTACAGTAGTCTTTTTTCAAATTACCTCAATCCAATTTTTCAAATTATCTTTACCCACTATGAAATTAGCCAGCAGACTTTTAAAAATAGAAGAACCGCAAACAATCAGAATGGCCAAACTCAGCCGGGAGCTGAAAGCAGAAGGGCAGGATATCATAGATTTGAGTTTGGGCGAACCCGACTTTAATACACCACAACATATTACGGATGCTGCCAAAACAGCCATGGACGAGGGTTACACCAAATATCCACCGGTAGCAGGCTTTCCCGATCTGCGAAAGGCGATCGCCGACAAATTTCGCCGTGAAAACAACCTGAGTTATGACGTGTCGGAAGTGATGGTGAGTACCGGTGCTAAACAATGTATTTACAATGCCGTGATGAGCATCGTCAATGAAGGCGACGAGGTCATTATTCCCTCTCCATTCTGGGTTACCTATTCCGATATTGTGAAACTGGCTGAAGGTACTGTGGTACAACTCTATGGCGGGTTCGAAAACGATTTTAAAATTACGGCAGCACAACTTGAAAAGGCCATTACACCGAATACAACGCTTTTTATTTTTTCATCACCGTGCAACCCTACCGGTTCTATCTACAGCCGCGAAGAATTGAGATCACTGGCAGAAGTGTTTGTAAAACACCCTAACATTTTTATTATCTCAGATGAGATCTATGAACATATCAACTTCAGTGGCGGGCATGAGAGTATTGCGCAGTTTGCAGATATCAAAGATCAGGTTATTGTGATTAACGGTTTATCAAAAGCATTTGCTATGACTGGCTGGAGGCTGGGTTATATGGCAGCACATAAAGAAGTGATCAGGGCCTGCGAAAAAATTCAGAGTCAGACTACCTCGGGTCCGAATTCCATCGCGCAGCGCGCTGCCATTGCGGCCCTGAACGGAACCATGGAACCCACCCTGCAAATGTGTGCGGCCTTCAGGGAAAGAAGAGATTTCCTGGTAGCCGCTCTGCGTGAAATACCGGGTTTGAAAGTGAATAATCCTCCGGGAGCCTTTTACGTTTTTCCTGATGTTCGTTTTTACCTGGGCAAAAAGGATATCGCCAATGCAGAAGATCTGTGCATGTATTTATTACATCATGCCAAAGTAAGTTGCGTAACAGGGGATGCTTTCGGCGATCCGCATTGTATCCGTATCTCATATGCCACTGCATTGGATAAACTACAGGAAGCAGTTAAAAGAATCAAAGCTGCTTTGGCAGAATTGGCATAGGCACATCTTTAAATACCGTTCTCTGAAGAAGATCGAGTCTCCGCAAACACGCCAAAGTGATGATAAGCTTAGGTGTACAAGTCAACAATCATTCAATTTTTGAGCCCCTTCGTTCATTTGGATCCGTGAAGCATCGTTGCTCAGGGAACGTAATCGAACACATCAGCGAACATATACAAAAAAACCGCCTCTTTCGAAGCGGTCTTTGCATATTTAATAATGAATCGATGCTCGTTGAAACAAAATATAGAAGGCGATTATTCTTTTGTAAACTTAGCGCGCAGTACCCCTTCATTTGTTTGTACTTCAATGAGGTAAAGTCCTTTACTGAATGATGAAACATCTATAGCAGCAGCATCGGATTGCTTTTTGATTAAATGACCCAGAAATGAATAAACACTGAGCATTTGTACTTTTACATCTTGCGGCAAATCAATGTTCAATTTATTGATTGCAGGGTCAGGATATAATGTCACCTGCGCTGTCAAAACTTTATCATTTAACAAAGTTGGCGAATAATTGATGGCTTCAATTGAACCGTCTTTAAGATTTTCAATTCGGACCTGTTCTTCCTGAAAAGGCTCGCAAATACCAATTGAAAGCATCGAACTGCTGTTGGTCAGTGTACCATTTCCCAATTCATATTGCGTGTTTCTTCCAAACGTCATCAAGGTATTGTCGTCTCTGATTACCACACTATGATTGGTACCGGCTGCTATTGTCTTGAAATGACTTCCCACAGCAACCTGGGCAGGAGTACTTTTGTCGGTAAAGGTTCCATCTCCTAATTGCCCGAATGAATTTGATCCCCAGGTCCACAAGGTATGATCCGTTTTAAGTGCTAGCACATTAATAAAGGCAGCCTCTATTTGCTGCCAATCTGTGTCAGTACCAATTTGTGTCGGCACTAACGTTGGCATTGCTGATACTGTTCCGTTTCCAAGCTGCCCATAATCATTTGCGCCCCAGGCCCACAATGTACCATTCGATTTCAGAGCAAAGGACGAATTTAAATTACCTGCTACATATGCCCAATCGGTATCATTGCCTATTTGTGTTGGATAATAAACATCCAGATTATTTCCCCAGAGGCCGTTTCCAAGTTGTCCGTAAAGGTTTTCACCCCAGGTCCACAATGTGCCGTTGTTTTTGATTGCCAGACTTTGTTCATGTGTGCCCGCAATAAACTTCCAATCATTGTCGTTGCCCACTTGTGTAGGAACGGTAACTGATGCGTTCAAACCAATAGGGCCGGTACCACATTGCCCATGAAAACTACTTCCCCATGCCCATAGTGTTCCGTTGGTTTTCAATGCTAAAGTGTGGCTGCCCCCGCTCGAAATAAAGGCCCAATCCGTGTCTGTACCTATATGTACAGGCGCATTTTTATTTGTCAATGTGCCGTCTCCTACCTGCGACTCATTATTGAGTCCCCATGCCCAAAGGCTCCCGTCATTTCTGATAGCAGTCACAAAAACCTGTCCCATGGATACCATCTTCCAGTCATTATCTGTTCCGATCTGCTCAGGAACGGGAGAATCAAGGTAATTGCCGTGCCCTAATCCGCCATAATTATTTCGGCCCCACGACCACAATGTTCCGTTTGTTTTGATAGCAACTGAATGATGCGCAGCAGTCATTGAACGCCAGCATTGTGCTCCGGAGTGGTAGGTCTGAATAAACAGGATAATGATTAAGATTATCTTTTTCAAGTTGATTTGTTTTCGTAAAAGTAAAAAACTATTTCCGTTATTAATGCATTGGCCGCATGATTAACAAACTTCGTCTACGTGAATCATTCGGGTTTGATTGTTCTTCCTTATGACTGAAAGTGAACCATGCACAAAAAAACCGCCTCTTTCGAAGCGGTTTATGTTCATCTATTCGTCCTTCTTTCGTCCACTTATTTTTATTGTCGACCTTTCGTAATCGACTTTCCACTAGTAATCCATACCCATACCACCACCATGCGGCATAGCCGGCATTGCTGATTTAGGTTCAGGTTTATCAGCGATCACACATTCAGTCGTTAATAACATACCTGCAATAGATGCTGCATTTTCGAGTGCTACACGGGTCACTTTAGTTGGATCGATCACACCTGCTTTGTACAGATTTTCATACACTTCAGTACGTGCATTAAAGCCATAATCGCCTTTTCCTTCTCGTACTTTTTGTATAATGATAGAGCCTTCCAGTCCGCAATTCGCAACGATCTGACGGATAGGTTCTTCCAATGCGCGACGAACGATATTGATACCGGTGGTTTCATCTTCATTAGAACCTTTCAGTTTAATGATGCTGTCGATTGCACGGATAAATGCAGTACCACCGCCCGGTACGATTCCTTCTTCAACGGCTGCACGGGTTGCATGCAAAGCATCATCTACGCGGTCTTTCTTTTCTTTCATTTCTACTTCAGTAGCAGCGCCTACATACAGTACAGCGACGCCACCGGCTCATTTGGCCAGACGTTCCTGTAATTTTTCTTTGTCATAATCGCTGGTAGTTGTTTCGAGTTGTGCTTTGATCTGATTGACACGTGCTACGATATCGGCTTTTTTGCCTTTACCACCTACGATGGTTGTATTGTCTTTGTCTATTGTAATACTTTCGCAAGAACCCAGATAGGTCAGGTCTGCATTTTCAAGTTTAAAACCTTGTTCTTCACTGATCACGATACCGCCTGTCAGTTTTGCAATATCTTCCAGCATTTCTTTTCTTCTGTCGCCGAAACCAGGTGCTTTTACCGCTGCTACTTTAATCGTACCGCGCAGTTTATTTACCACCAGCGTAGCCAATGCTTCACCTTCCAGATCTTCAGAAATGATCACCAATGGACGTCCGGCCTGAGCAACTTTCTCCAGAATGTGCAATATATCCTTCATGGTAGAGATCTTTTTGTCGTAGATCAATATCATTGGATTGCTTAATTCGGAGATCATTTTCTCGCTGTTGGTCACAAAGTATGGAGATAAGTATCCACGATCGAACTGCATACCTTCTACTACATCCACTGTCGTTTCGGTACCTTTGGCTTCTTCCACTGTAATAACACCTTCTTTACCTACTTTAGCCATTGCCTGCGCGATCAGTTTACCGATGGCATTATCATTATTCGCTGAAATGGTAGCCACCTGTTCGATTTTTTTATTGTCGTTACCAACTTTTTGCGACTGCACCTGCAAATCAGCTACGATCGCAGTCACTGCTTTATCGATCCCTCTTTTCAGATCCATCGGATTAGCACCTGCGGCTACGTTTTTAATACCTTCCGTAATGATAGATTGTGCCAATACAGTGGCTGTAGTGGTACCGTCACCAGCCGCGTCTGCTGTTTTTGATGCTACTTCTTTGGCCATTTGTGCGCCCATGTTTTCAATAGCATCTTCCAGTTCAATTTCTTTGGCTACAGTCACACCATCTTTGGTGATTTGCGGAGCGCCGAATTTCTTTTCGATTACTACATTGCGGCCTTTGGGTCCCAGTGTTACTTTCACTGCATCGGCCAGTGTATCCACGCCTTTTTTCATTTTGTTGCGTGCTTCTATGTTAAAGAGAATTTGTTTTGACATATATATTTAATTTGAAAATTTGTTAATTAGTTAATTTGAAAATATTGTTGAAATTTGTCAGTTTCGAATCGGGTGACACTTTAGATTCTAAGGTCTACCGACTATTTACCATTTACTAGATGACTGCCAGAATATCGCTTTCTCTCATGATCAGCAAATCTTCTGTACCTACGGTAATTTCCGTGCCGGCATATTTACCATATAACACCGTATCGCCGGTTTTTACGGTCATCGGTTCGTCTTTTTTACCGCTACCTACTGCCACTACAGTGCCTCTTTGTGGTTTTTCCTTTGCTGTATCAGGAATAATAATGCCTCCGGCTGTTTTTGTTTCTGCCGCTGCTGCACGTACAATCACTCTGTCATGCAGTGGAGTAATGTTCATTTTAGTTGCTTTTGCCATTTTCTGGATATTTTAGTTTAAAAAATTATTGATTTTACCCTATTCATCATTAAATGTGCCAATACCTGCAGATAAGACATTTTTACAGACAGGCCAAGCCATTCGCGCTATTCCAGCAATTTTTATGGACAAATTTTCATTCCCGGCACCGCATAATTGCCAAAAGTGTCACAACAGGGTCTGCCTGAATTGCTTACTGAGTACTGGCTCTTTTTACAATATAGGTGCCACACAAGATTGTTAATGCCCCGGCAACAATTGAAATACTGAGCTTTTCGCCCAGCAAAAGGATGCCCATCAGCAAGGCCACCAGCGGATTGATATAGACATAAATGGAAACCAACCCGACCGGCAAGTGCTTCAACGCATACAGGTAACACATAAAGCAAAAGATTGAACCAACGATAGTAAGGTAAGTTATATAACCCCAGGTTTGTATCGGCACAACGGCCAGATCTACATGCTGACCGGTAATCCAGGATGCAAGGTACAAAATGAGCCCCCCAAATAACATTTGCCATCCGATACCCACATAGGGATCCAGTTTGCGTTTATTTCTGATTGTAAACAAGGTGCCGGTGGTCCATGTACAAACACCCACCAATGTAATGACGACACCAAATAAGAAATGATCGTTAGACAATTCTTCAAAAAAAGAGCTGAGTAAAAAAAGTACCCCGGCAAATCCGACAATCAAACCCAGTATCGCCATTGGTTTTATTTTTTCATGAAAGAATACAAAACTGGCCACGATCATTACAAAAGGCATCAGCGCTGAAATTAAGGCTCCCAGATAAGAAGGGATATACTTGATGGCCCAGGTGGTGAGTCCGTTGCTGCAACTGATCAGCAGAAAGCCCATCATGAGGTAAAATAGCAGGTCGCGCAGCGGCGGAATCTTTTTGCCCCGCAACAAAAAAAAGGTAGTCACCAATAAACCAGCAGACATTTGCCGGATTGCGGTCATTTGCAGCGGAGGAATATGGGCTACCGTGAGCTTTGACACAAACCAGGTGGTGCCCCAAAAAAAAGAAATGGCAGCCAATGCCCAAAGTGCCCTAATGCGTTCCATGCCCAAAATTAAAACTGCAAATTGCATTAATAATCCGCACCAACAGCTATAAAGCCGGATTTATATTTTGTTAAATATCCTGAAAATGATTTTGTCAATCAGATTAATGTGGCTATATTTGAACTTCATTAAAAATTTAAAAACATGAAAAAAATAGTAATTCTTGCACTCGCCTTATTTGTATCAGGTACAATGTTCGCTGACAAAAAATGCTGCAAAGACAAAAAATCTTGTAAAAAAGAATGTTCAAAACCAGCAACTGCTACCACTAATTCTGATGGCACTGCTACCGTAACTCCAACAACAACA
>JADYYU010000260.1 GCA_020853515.1 Chitinophagaceae bacterium
CAAAAGCCGCTTTTTTACATTCAGTAAGTCAGAATGTTGTTTCTTTTACGAATGCCAGTCTGCGCGCAGCTACTTACGAATGGGATTTCGGCGATGGCTCTCCGCTCAGCAATGCCGTAAGTCCGTCACATACTTATGCTGCCATTGGTAATTATACAGTGAAGCTTACAGCCAAGAGTGCCTGTAATAGATACTCCTTAAAGAATGCTCAGATCAGTATTGCTTCCATCCCAAATGCAGTAGACGATATAAGCGATGATCATGACAAGGGCCTACGAATTTCCTATGTCGATCAAAAACTTTTCATCAATGGCAGTTATCAGGAAATGATCGTGATTGATTTATATGGCAGAAGGGTTTTGTACGACCAGAATGAAAAAGGCAGAAACTTTGTGGGTTGTGCTTATCTGCCTTCAGGTGTTTATTTTTATAAAGCACTCAGCAAGCAAAAGAAAACGGTGATGGGCAAATTTATGGTTGAGTAAAACGCTAAAACCAGCGGATAGGATTTCTTTTAGCCGATAAGATATACTTCTTGATATTGATCCAAAAAGCAATAATGAAATAAACAATTACCGGCGATCCAAAAGTCAGAAAAGAAATATAGATAAACCACATTCTGATACGTGTAATGGAGATATTGAGTTTTTCACCCAGATAGGTGCAAACCCCGAAAATCGTCCATTCGATATTGTTTCTGAAATTGTTCACTGTACAAATATAAGAAATTAATCACTTTTAAAAATTAATTTATACCCTGGCCCGCAATGATACAAATCATATGCAGGGCAGTCAGATAGGGGTAATTTTGCAATCTAAAATTAATAAAAACATGAAAGATTCAATAGCACATCATCATTTACTTTGCGAAGAGTGGACCCGCGAACTCAATTTTTTTAAATCGGAAATTCCTTTCTTTAAAAAGCGATTGCTCGAGGTAGCCGCAAAAAATACGGGTATGGAAGTGATGCAACAGGTAGAACATTACGAAAACAAATTCAGGATCATACAGATTCATATCGATGAATTGCTGCATGATGTGAAGCTGAAGAACGAGGCCCTGCTGAAAGAAGCCTATGCCAAACCTAATTTTATTAATGTAAAAATGATTGAGCAGGATGCAGAAATGGAAGATCTGATGGCTGATACTTCGAAGGATTTTTACGAAACCAAAAGTGCTTTTTATCGCTTCTTGGGGAAGGTATTGTAACATAGGCTCTGTTCTTTTCTGTGAGGTATTTTATTGGAGACAATAATTTTACCTTTCACATTCACACAAGACCTTCATATCTTTGCGGCAGAGCCGGATCATAGTATCCGGCCTGCCGCTTTAAGGATGAGCTGAATGTCCGGCGGTAAAGAATATAGCTTATGACTCACACCGAAGTATTTTATCCGGAAAGCGTTGCCGCCTGGCGGAAATGGCTAAAAAAAAATCATGATACAGCGCATTCTGTATGGTTGGTTTTTTATAAAATAAGTGCAGGTAAACCCACGATCACCTGGAGTGAAGCGGTGGATGTGGCGCTCTGCTATGGGTGGATAGACAGCAAAAAAGTAAAAGCGGATGACGAAACTTCTCACCAGTTTTTTAGCAGACGGAAAGCAAACAGCACCTGGTCGAAAATTAATAAGCTAAAGGTTGAAACCCTGATCGCAGACGGACATATGACAGCAGCCGGACTCAAAAGTATTGAAACAGCCCGCCAAAATGGTTCATGGAATCTCCTCGATGAAGTGGAAGAGCTGATCATTCCAGATGACCTCGAAATTGCCTTTGGCACTGAGCCGGCCGCTAAAGATTTTTTTATAAGTCTGAGCCGCTCGGTGCGAAAAATGATCTTACAATGGGTGGTGATGGCTAAACGCCCTGAAACCAGGCAAAACCGAATCAGCGAAATCGTATCCCGGGCTGCGCAAAAGTTAAAGCCGCGTCATATTTAGCAGTGATGGCCCATGACTTATTTGATTCTTTATGAAATAATTCGCCCGTCACTCATTTCGATGGTACGGTTGGTTTTCGCTGCAAATTCATTGTCATGTGTTACAATCAGCATGGTTTGCTGGTAATCTTTTGCCAGATTTTTAAAAATATCAAAAACGATATCACTGTTCTTTTTGTCCAGATTGCCGGTGGGTTCGTCGCCCATAATAATATGGGGATCGTTGATGAGCGCACGCGCAATAGCCACCCTTTGCTTTTGTCCGCCTGATAGTTGATTGGGCATTTTCAGCGCCTCTTTTTCAATATCCAGTATTTTTAATTTTTCGAGGGCGCGATGCTCAATTTCCTGCAAGCTGTACCGCGCCAGTTTGATGGCAGGCAGCATCACATTTTTAAGCACCGAAAATTCATTGAGCAAATAGTGAAACTGAAAGACAAAACCGATCTTTTCATTCCGTACCTGGGCAAGGGCCTTTTCCTTTTTGCCGGTCATCAGTTCATTGTCGATATATAGCTGACCTTCATAGGCGGTGTCCATCGTCGACAAAATATAAAGGAGGGTCGACTTGCCGCACCCGGACTTGCCGATCACGGATACAAAATCTCCCTTGGTGATCGAAAAATTAATTTCTTTCAAAATGGGAATGGTCACCGGGTCGTGGAAACTTTTTTCAATATTCTTTGCTTCTAATATCAGGTTGCTCATATTATTTTCCTCTAATGATGTCTACCGGGTCAATTTTACTGGCTTTGCGGGCAGGCAACAAACCGGCCAGGTAAGTAGTAGCCAGCGAAAATACGATGCCGATGATATAATATTTCAGATCATAATTGACCGGGAATGTTTTGATAGTGGGCAGGGCGGCCGTATTAAAAGGAATGCTGTCTACCACATTCGACAATGCAAATCCAATCACCAAACCCAAAAAACCACCAAAGAGTCCGATTGATAAGGCGATGGTGATAAAAATGTATTTCACGTCCTGACCTGAAAACCCGGTCGCTTTTAAAATGGCGATCGAGTCCATTTTTTCATAGATCATCATATTGAGAATATTATAAATGCCAAAGCCTGCCACGATCAGCAGCGTGATGCCGACTGCATAAGAGATAATACTGCGCACATTACTCCCGGTTTCAAACTGGGCATTGGCCGACTGTATATCTTCGGCATCGGTTTCAAATAGTTGTTCGTATTCTTTGGCGATGGCCGGTGCCTGCAGAATGTCAAATAATTTGATATTGATATCTGTGATGTAGGCATTGTTTTTACCCAGTAATTTTTGGGTGGTAGCCAGCGAGGCAAAGCTTTGCACCTTATCCAGATCCTGTAATCCCGACTGAAAAAAGCCCACTACTTTCAGGGTTTGCCGGTCGCCGTTAGGAGTGGTCACCTGCACGATATCGCCGACATTTACCAGCATTTTATCGGCTGCAGCTTTTCCTAAGATCAGACTATTGGGCGCGTTTTTCAGATCCATGAAATTGCCTTTGGGTACATAATCTTCAAAATGAAACAAGCGTGTTTCAGCTTCTACATCTATTCCATTGATCACACCCGTGATATCCACATTGCCGACATTGTAAAAAACCTGGGCGGTCACTTTTGGCGCAAGTCCCATCACTCTAGTGTCTTTTTTTAAGTACGATACAATCGCCAGATTATTATCAATTTGCTGACTGTGTCCATTCGGTTTTACAGATGAAACAAAATTGATATGATCCGGAAACACCCGATCGACAGGCTGTATGGCCGTGGGTTTTATTTCATTAAAGAGCAGGATATGCGGGGTGCGGTTTAAGATGAGACCATCGAGCAGATCATTGAGACCGGTCATAAATCCCAGCAGGGTGATAAACATCGCAATGCCGAAGGTAACGCCCACAGCGGCCACCAGGGTTTGACGCCAGCGGGCCAGCAGCAGCGACTTTGCGATATCAAATATGAGGGGATTTATCATTGAACGGGTTTTAAGATTTCGTCTTTTTCACTGAGACCTTGCAGTATCTCCACATTTTTATAGTCTTTGAGTCCGGTAGTCACTGTTTTATTTTCTTTTTTAGAGATCCATACAAATCCTTCATCTACCAGATAAGTGCGGGGTATCATAATGGCCTTATCTTTTTTATGCAACTCGATATTCGCTTCGAGCGTCATGTTTGGATACAACGTTTCAGGCTGTTTGGTAAATGCAGCTTCCACTTCAAACGTGCGGCTGCGTTCATTCATCAGCGGATTTACTTTTGTGATGAGCGCTTCAAAGGTTTCATTTTTATAACTCTCCATCGTGATAAACACCTTTTGTCCCGGTGCGATCTTTACGACGTCGTTTTCATCTACCTGCAATAAAATATAAAAGCTGCCCGCATCGCCGATCAGAGCCAGGGGTGTTTGCGTATTGGCCATTTCACCCTCTTCTTTCAATATATTATACACTTTGCCTTTCACAGCACTTTTGACTTCAAAATCGTTGAGCATGGTTTTAGAAAGGGATACATTATTGCGGCTTTGTGCCGAAGCATAATTCAGTTGTTTTTGCAAGTCGTTTAGCCGGTAAATAGCTGACTCATAGCTGGCTTTGGAGGCCGAATACGCCAATTCACGCTGCTCCAGTTCAACCCTTGTGCCGATCTGCTCAGACCAGAGACGTTTTTGTCTGCTTAAAAGTAATGAATCATTCTTCATTTTTTTCTGCGCAAGATTAATATTCAAACGCATTTCACTCAGCTTATCCTGATTGGCATACAGGTCAGCATTGCCGGCGGCTAATTCTGCGTTGGCCACATTCAGCACACTGCCTTCATTGGAAATACTAAATAAAGTTTGCCCCTTCTGCACCACATCGCCTTTATGCACCAGTACGGATTTTATGATGCCATTTGCCTTGGCAAACACCTGATACTGGTTACTGCTTTTTACAATGCCGGATGCATACACTGATTCAGTAACCGACTCAATGGTAGGGTGGGTAGATTCAAATTTGCTTTTACAGGACGTGCTGATGAGAAAAATAAAAACCCACAAAAGATTTTTTTTCATTCTGCAAAAGTACTTCATTATTGCCCATTTCATGTTGACATAAATCTCTACCTTTACAGATATATATCAGCACCCGGGTGAAACTAAAAGGGTATACTCATGTTACGTGCAATTCAAAAGACCGTTGTTTTTTTTCTGACCACCCACTTCTTCATTGCGTTGATCGCCGTCATTCTGGACCTTGAAACGAATATTCTATTGCATCAGCCGTTACAGCACTGGAGTTTATATGCTTTTATATTTACATCTACACACTTTGCCTACAATGTTTATTATATTAAAACAGATAAGAGGCAGATGTTTATGATGCTTGCGTTGGTTTCACTGATCGCCAGTGCAGGCTTGCTATTTTTTATTCCGGCGGTATTTTACCCGCGTTTGTTTTTTATTGGGATGGCATCCGGTCTGTATATATTGCCGGTGTTTTTGTCTTTTAAGAAAAATAAGTACTATACTTTTCTCAGATTACTGTTGCTGATTTTTGTGTGGGTGACTACTACCTGGGTGCTGCCGGCTCAACCGGAGATCAGGCAATTTTCATGCTCGCTTTTATTGTTATGGCGTATCGTACTGATCAGTATCAGTTGTTTGTTGTTTTTTATCAGAGATGAAAAAGAGGTTCGTATCAGGCAGCAGGCTGTCACTATCCTGTATGTCTTATTAGCACTACAGGTGATGCTTGCCATTGCGATGCTGATTTATCTTCAAACTATACTCGGTTGCTTATTACTGGTGAGTTGTCTGCTCTGCATATTCTGCAGTGTTCGTTTTTTGAAGCGCATGCATAGCCACGTTTTTTATCTGGCCTTCGCTGACGGGGTTTTGTTTGCCGAGGCAGGCATTGTCCTTTTTTTGCATTTACTTCACGCTTTGTAATTATTTTTACGGCATGAATCTCGAGCACCTCAAAAGAAAACGGAAAATTGTCAATACCGGTTTCGACAATACGAATCAGAATGCGGGCAGGATCTTAAATAAGGATGGCCGCAACAATGTGATCAAAAGTGGGATCCCTTTCTTTAAACGCTACAGTACTTTTCATGCATTGCTTGATATGTCGTGGGGCAAATTTCTGATCCTGGTTTTTGTAGCTTTCTTCCTGATCAATGCCTTGTTTGCGGGCATCTATTATTGGCTCGGCACTGATTATATCGGAGCAGGACATAATTTAACGGCTTTTGAAAAGTATCTCGAAGCCTTTTTCTTCAGTGCACAAACCATCAGTTCTGTAGGCTATGGAAGGCTGAATCCGCTGGGCATCGGAGAGGGACTTGTTTCGAGTATAGAAGCCTTTATAGGGTTATTATTGTTTGCAGTGCTTACGGGCCTGGTCTATGCCCGGTATTCAAAACCACAGGCGTTCATGCTCTTTAGTAAAGTGGCACTCATTGCTCCTTTTAAAGAAGGCAAAGCCTTTATGTTCAGGATCGCAACCTATAAATATAATTCACTCACTGAGCTGGAAGTAGAAGTCGTGGTGTCTATGCAGATCGAGAATGATGGTAAAGTCAGTACCCAGTTTTTTCCAATGAAACTTGAATTTGCAAAAGTTACGACGCTGGCACTGAACTGGACCATCGTACACGTGATAGACGAAGAAAGTCCGATCTATGGCTTTGACAAAGAAAATTTTGAAAAGAATAAAGTTGAAGTGATCGTTTTTTTTAAAGCCTTCTATGAACATTTTTCGAATGTGGTAAAAGACAAAAGTTCGTACATTCATGATGAAATTATCATGAATGCTAAGTTTAAACCGATGTTCAGAAAAAGCGAAAATGGAAAGCATACCATTCTGGAGCTTGATAAGATTGACGATTATCAATTACTGTAAACTCTATTAACCTCTAAGTACTGCAGCGATTGATTGTATATTTGTGTAAACAAGCACTATCATGAAATCTTATCTCATACTGCTGCTGAGCATTCTTGTATACAGCGCTTCCGCTCAAAATTTTCCCTGGGAACGCCCGCTTAAAATGGCCTGGTCGGTTGATGGTACTACCTTTAACACACCCTCTGTCTTTCAGGATTCTTCAGGTGTACCCTCTGTGATCCGATGGAAAGGCGATACCCTGATTTGCGCTTTTCAGTGGTTTCGATTGCCGCAAAATTCACCGACCTGGGATAAAGTAGCCGTGAAGTTTTCATATGATAAGGGCATGACCTGGACCGATCCCGTGCCCATTGTTATCAATGGACTTCCGCCGAATTATCAGCGACCCTTTGATCCGACATTGGCCACATTCGGAGGCGACAGCATTCGCATGTATTACTCCTCCAGTGACGGCATTCCAATGGGGCTCGACTCTACTGTCAATACCTACTCCGCCGCAAGCAATGACGGTATTCATTTCTATTTTGAGCCGGCGGCGCGCGTAGACGAACTCAATAAGCGGGTGATCGATCCGGCTGTCATTTATTTTAACACTGGCTGGCACTACACGGCCCCTATTGGTAGTCCGCAGCAGGGAGCCTATCATTATGTGTCACCAGATGGTATTAATTTTACGAAGGTGCCCGATATTCCTTCAGACAATATACATAACTGGACCGGCAATCTGATGATCAGTAATGATTCGGTGCTCAGATTTTATGGTGCAAGTCCCACTACCATCTGGTATAAATCAAGCGTCAATGGCGGTGTATGGGGTAATTATTTTAATACCAATATACATGGTGGCGATCCAAGTGTAATACAGATCGAATCAAATAATTATCTGATGGTTTACGTGGGAGATCCGTATGCCCCTCTTTTGCTCGGAAATACAGCGCAGAGCAATTTTGAGATTTATCCTAACCCCTTTGCTGACAAGTTATTGATAAGCTCTAAAACGGAGGAAATGCGGAATGCTACTGTTCAAATTTTTGATTTCAAAGGTATCATGATGCACACTTTTACTTTGCAGGATACATTACATAGTGCAGATCTGGGTTCGCTTTCTGCTGGCATCTATTTTGTCGAAATTCGTCATCAAACCCACATTTTGAGGACAAGGGTAGTGAAGTTATAAATTAATAAGGAATATCAAACTGAATCAGCTTACGCACTGATTTTCCGTTTTGCGTACCCCATATCCGCCATTGTGCGCTGGTAGGCACCAGTTTGCAGGGACTGTCAGAATGCGATCGGGTTTTTGCAATTGAGTTGATCCACACCTGAGATTCTTCTTTGTTCTTTTTCTTTTTCTTCAGTTCTTTTTCAAGCGCTGCCCTCAGTTTTGCCGGATCCAGCTTGTCGTACTCAAGGCTATTACTGCCCACCGAAACAAAACGGCTTCCTTTGCCGGCGAGGTTGTACCATTGTGTGATATATTTGGGCAGGTCGCCTAATATCAGCGTTTCTCCATTGTTTTCAATGCCGAGTTTTACAAACAGCCGCTCTTCCACCCGAACATCACTTAAATTTGAAATATCTAATTTTGCTTCCATAAAACTACCTCCATCCTGCAGATAGGATACACTTTGCGAAGCCCGCTCGTTTTGAGTGGCATTTAAAGCATGCGCCGAAATCCCATCAAATATCACATCACATTCACTGAAATTAATGGTAAACCCGCTGAGTTTTACCTGCGTTTCATTTTCAGCTTCCGCTTCCATTTTCTGGGAGGTTTTCAGACTGTCTACCTGCACCATCATTTGAGATATTTGCGCTACCGTCGATTTCTTTTTGACCGGTGCAATATCATCTGTCATATTTTGCAGATAGGTGCTGTCACTTTCAGTTACGATCAGGGATGGGTCGCCTAACCTGATGGGGACCTTATTTTTCAAACTTTCTTTGCAGGAAAAAACACCGGTCAGCACTACGAACAATAAGAGGTACAGGTATGGTAATTTCATAGGGTGCAGTTGCATTTCAGATGAGATGAAGGTAAAAATAGAAAAAAAAGCTTAGGGCATTCATATTTATCACCGAATAAATAATAATTATTAATTTTTACATCTTTTCTTTGCTTTCATGAAATAA
>JADYYU010000261.1 GCA_020853515.1 Chitinophagaceae bacterium
ATGTATTCTACTTCTTCTTTGTCGAGTATCGGGAAGTCACCGGTCTGACGCGAACGGATCTTTTCTTCTATAAAGTTTCCTTTTTCATCTAAAGGCACATCAGCCTGCGCGATCTTGGCATCATCTTCTTCTTCTGCACTCAGGTACACCTGCTTATTATCTACTTTACCATCTTTTACTTTACGGTAAGGCGTTTCGATAAAGCCCATATCATTGATCTTGGCATGTACACACAGTGTTGAAATCAGACCGATGTTAGGACCTTCCGGAGTTTCAATAGTACAAAGACGGCCATAGTGAGAATAGTGAACGTCACGTACTTCAAAGCCGGCTCTTTCACGACTCAGACCACCGGGCCCGAGCGCCGAAATACGACGTTTGTGTGTAATTTCAGACAGCGGATTGGTCTGATCGAGGAACTGCGATAACTGTGATGTACCAAAAAATGAATTGATCACCGAAGACAGGGTACGGGCATTGATCAGATCGATCGGGGTAAACACCTCATTATCACGCACATTCATACGCTCACGGATGGTACGTGCCATACGAGCCAGACCCACACCGAACTGTGCATATAATTGTTCACCTACTGTACGTACCCGACGATTGCTCAGGTGATCGATATCATCGATCTCTGCTTTTGCATTGGTCAGTTGTACCAGATATTTAATGATGGCAATGATGTCATCTTTGGTTAATACTTTTTTGGCGAGCGTTAAAGGGAAACCGAGTTTACGGTTGATCTTATAACGGCCTACTTCACCGAGGTCATAACGTTTGTCGGAGAAGAATAATTTGTCGATAATACCGCGGGCTGTTTCATCATCCGGAGCATCAGTGCTTCTCAACTGACGATAGATGTGCTGAACCGCTTCCAATTCAGAATTGGAGGTATCTTTGTTTAAGGTATTGTAAATGATCGAGTAATCGCCACCGGCGTCTTCTTTTTGCAGGAAGATCGATTTGATACCCAGTTCGAGAATCATATCGATGCTGTCTTCTGTCAAAATTGAATCACGGTCTAAGATCACTTCATTACGTTCGATTGAAACTACCTCTCCGGTATCTTCATCTACGAAATCTTCGGTCCAGCTTCTCAAAACGCGGGCAGCCAGTAATTTACCAACGTGGTCTATCAGTGTTTTCTTATCTGCTTTTACTTCATCAGCCATGCCGAACAATTCCAGAATATCTTTATCTGTTTCATAACCAATGGCACGTAACAGCATGGTAACCGGGAATTTCTTCTTACGGTCGATATAGGAATACATCACATTATTGATATCGGTTGCAAATTCCATCCAGGCTCCTTTAAAAGGAATCACACGGGCAGAATAAATTTTGGTACCGTTCGGATGGGTAGATTGACCAAAGAACACACCCGGTGAACGGTGCAACTGAGATACGATCACACGTTCAGAACCGTTGATCACAAAGGTACCGCGGGGTGTCATATAAGGTATATTGCCCAGGAATACATCCTGCACAATAGTTTCAAAATCGATATGCTCTTCGTCGTTACAGCTTAACCGCAGTTTTGCTTTTAAAGGCACTGAGTAAGTCAGTCCACGGTCAATACATTCATCGATAGAGTAACGGGGTGGATCTACAAAATAATCTAAAAATTCCAGTACAAATATGTTTCGCGTATCTGTAATGGGAAAATTTTCTTTAAACACCCTGAAAAGCCCTTCATTGTTACGCTTGTCAGGAGTAGTTTCCAATTGTAAAAAGTCGGAAAACGAAGCAAGCTGAATGTCCAGTAAATCGGGTGTTTCAGAAGCTTGTTTGATTTTTCCGAAGCTTATTCTTTCGGTGGTTTTAGCATTTTTTATTGCAGCCATAGTGATGTTTAACGCGTTCGATTATGA
Organism: Chitinophagaceae bacterium; assembly: GCA_020853515.1. GTDB lineage: Bacteria > Bacteroidota > Bacteroidia > Chitinophagales > Chitinophagaceae > OLB11. Next base: position 1,875 of record JADYYU010000261.1, read on the forward strand.
AAAAACAATATTGTCCCAAAGAGGTAAAACCCTTTTAGTTATGTAACCGTTGTATGTAGTTAAAATAAGAAAATTTGCACGTGCGTTGCCAAGTTGGGAGTGCGAAAGTAAAACAGTTTTTCCACAATATCAAAAATTATTCCAATTTTGTATATGTTAATAAAAACTAATATGTCATGCTTTTTCGCGAAAAACAAGCCTTCTTAGCTTCATTATGCTGACCTGTAGTTAGCAAGCCGACAGCGCTTTCGTCGGTACGAAATTACTTAGAAAAACTATTGGCTACCTGAATAGCCTTGTCTTCATAACCGGGTCCGTACACAATTATGGTATAAAAATTGGTAGCACTTGCCGGATCGAGCAATCCTTCGATGATCATCGAAACGCCGTCTTTGGAGATCATAGCATAGCACCCTTCAAACCCGTTCAGGTCCAGATCGGTAATCGTGCCAATTTCACGGGCTGTGTAACCAAGCTCAACGCAAAGTTCTTTCACTGATTTTTTCAAAGATTCCTTGGTCAGTGAGGCGTCTTTCCAAGGGATTATAGATAAATGAAGGAGGTCATTCGACAGTTTGGCAGTAAATTCTTCCGCCGTATTGGTTTGAACTTTAAAATTGCTGGGGGCTGAAAATTTCACACCATAGGTATCCCAATCCCAGTCGGTAAAACTCTGGGCTGTAAGATTCATACAGGTCAACAGCATAAAGCCGGCAAATAAAAAAAATTTGATTTTGGACATATTGGTTTGTTTAAATTTAGTTTAGCTACAAATATATACACAAAAGCGGTAATGAGTGTAGTAAGCTCAGGTAAAGAAAAAATACTGCTTTGCCCCTGGTCTAAAGGGGATCCTTACTTCGCTCGATTTCCTTTGTGATGATATGCAGTACAAAATATAATTTGGATAGCGAAAAGGCACTATACATTATAAAAAATCACTCATGCAATCCTTTGTTGCACAAAAGACTACCCAGATATTTCTCAGGGCAATTTTCGTCTTTACCTGTAATTATCCTTTTTGAATGCGGGGGGCCGTTGCAGTACACTTTGTGTTTTCAGTTTACCGTAAAAATTGATTTTTCTGATATAAAATCAAAACCACCCCACCCCGGCAAACACTCTTTTGCAGCACGCTGTGCCGGTGCCAGGCTTATTATCTTATAAGCCATTCATCTTTACAGACGGGGTTTTAAATAGTTTGTCAAAAAGATAATGCAAAAGCATTCGGTTTTTAAAAAGGTTAAGAGTGCTCCCGGCAAAGGTCTGTGTTTTCAATCTACCTGCCGCAGCAGGCTTCACTGTTAGAAAACATACCACTGCCAAACTGAATTATCAAAAAAAAGAGACCGTACTGATACGGCCTCTTTTGTTGTTGGTATTGGATGAAAATTAGTGTTTATTCAGTTTCAGACTTTTTAGTAACAGATCATTTGAGTACACATTCACCTGATAATTGCCTTGTGCAAATTCATCCAGTGAAAGATCGATCGTGTTATAGCCGATTTCATAATTCACCTTGATCAGTTTCACCGTTCTGCCGCTCATATCCATCAATTTCACGGTGCCTGCTGCTGCCTTATCGCTGTAAACGCTTACGGTGGTTGTATTACCTGCAGGATTTGGCGACAGAGTCACATCACCCGCTTTGCCATCCCATATCAGGTTGATCACATTACTGTAGCTGGTCTGACCATCAATGTCAACCTGTTCCAGTCTATAATAATTATTTCCTGCAAGCGGAGAATTGTCATTGACAGTGTAGTGTAAAGGTACCTGGCTATTGCCATTGAGGGCCTTGGTATTTACACGGGTCATGGTACTGAAATGAGTGCCGTCTGTGCTTTTCTGCACATTGAAATAATTATTATTGATCTCGCTGCTGGTCTCCCAGTTCAGTTCATCGTAACTGCTCATCTTTTTACCGTTAAAATAAAGCAAGGTTACCGGCAATACAGCATTGATGGTAGATACCTTTTTAAAATCGGAAAAACTGTTGAGTCCGCTAACCGTATTATTACCAGCAATATGATCGCAAGGATTGGTGATAAAGATCCCGTCCTTGAGAATACCATCATAAACTGAAGGTGAAATGGCTGCCAGATTGAGCCCACCTGCATCCAGGGTAATGCTGTAGTCGTAAGTACCATTCACACCGTCGGGGGTGAGCGACCACGTACCCGATTGCTTGTCGTACACGCCGCCGCAAGCGTTAACCACAGTTGGACCCGCACCCGCACTGTTGTACGAAACATCCATATAATTGGCGCTGCCGGTGTTATTAAATGTCACGGTCACCTTTTGATTATTGTGTACAGCGTCGCCGGTATGAAATACATAAGTGCCCGTTGCGATGTCCTGTCTCAGAATGCCGTTAATATAATTGTTAGCGCTGCCTGAAGGCGCTGTGCTATGCAAGGCAGTGGTAGCATCATTTTCAAGATGTGTGATATTTCCGTTGCCGACCAGCACTCCATCTGTGAGATAAATGCCTTCAGCTACAGAAATATGACCTGTAAGCTGCAGGTCAGTACCTGCTTTATCGAGTACGAGATTATAAAAATGGTTGCCCACATCGTTGTTAAACGAACCATTCAGTGTTTGTGTTGCATTGCCGGTAAAAACATCATCGCCTGAAGAAGCATAGCCACCGTTGTTTGTGATGTTACCTGTTATCTGCAGTTCGCCGCTATTGCTGAGAAGCCCGTTGTTAACCACATCTCCTTCCACAAAAAGTGTCGGGGTATTTGATTTAACGCCATTGACCTCAGCCGGACCGCTAATGTACACATTGGCACCGCTTTCTATATGCAGTGTTTGTGCAAAAATCGGCATAGCAAGCAAACAAATACAGGCTGTTGTTATTATTTGTTTCATGTTATATTTTTTATTGTAATTAATATTTACTTAAATGTTTATTGTTCTTAAAAAAGATTCGAGGAGGTTTCCAATTTGAATCATACCCTCATAATTAATATACCTGGCGTCATCTGATACTTTATGGTAGTCATCGTGCGTTCCGGTAGTGAACGAAAGTGCCGGAATCTGAGCTGCGGCAAAAACGCCCGCATCTGTGATTTGTACCATATCGTTTTCATCGGTCCTGATATTCAGATTTTCCATTTTTTGTGTAAAAAAGCTGCTAGCTTTCTCAATGCTATTGTGACCGTAGATGGCAAGTATTTTTTCGCGGAGATCTAAACGACCCACCATATCAAAATTAATCACCAATGCCAGCGGACTGACTTTATTGCTGATATACTTTTGAAAATTTTTACTGCCAAACAGTCCAATTTCATGTGCAGAATAAGCTACAAAAATATAGTTGTAACGCTTTGTCGACCAAACATCATATCGATTCAGTAAGCCGATCATGAGAGCAACGCCGGAAGCATTATCATCTGCTCCGTTGTGTACCTCACCTTTTTTATTATAGCTTAGTGATTTGCTGTCGCCCAAACCGAGATGGTCATAGTGCGCACCAATCAATATGGAATGTTTAGCCTTGTTATTAATATAGCAATACACATTTTTTGAAAACTGCAACTCTTTTGTATCAGGATTTGTAAATTGAAATTCCTGAATAATAGGCCTGGCGACTGATACTTTTGCAAATTGCCTTTGTATATAGTTAGCCGCCTTCGATTCAAATACAGTTGCAACCGCCCTTCCCTGCATGCTATCAGCAGCCAGG
>JADYYU010000262.1 GCA_020853515.1 Chitinophagaceae bacterium
TGAATATTATATTACTCTCTTTAGACAAGTAGTAGTGTATGATATGTCTGCTGCCTTTTTTCCGGCCATTGAAATGAATATCCTGTTGCAGCATGAAGAACTCAAAGACTTGCTGCATGTGATCGAGATCAAAGATCAGCAAGTGGGTATCTTGTACATGAATGGCTTGTTCAAACAGGTATTGACAAGCGGCACACATCTCTATTTTAAAGGTGTGAATGAGATCAGCTATCAGATCTTCAACACAGCAGATTATCTGATATCGGAAGCGCTTGACAAAAATCTGTTATCACGAAGCGAAATGGCACCTTATATCCGAACCTTCTACATCGACATCCATGAAAAGGCCTTGCTGTTTGTGGATGGTGAACTGAGTAAGGTGATGGACTCCGGCCAGTATCATTACTTTAAGAATGCCACTACGCTTCAGGTATTGAAAGCAGATATGCGTCAGTTGAATCTGGAAATGAATGGTCAGGAAATACTGACTAAAGACAAAGCACAATTGCGTATGAATTTCAATATACAGTACAAAGTCAACGATATCGTAAAGGCGCTGGCAGAAAATAAAGACTTCGACAAGCAATTGTATGTACAGGTACAGCTTGCATTGCGTGAAGTGGTTGGCCGGCTTACATTCGACGAACTGATGGAAAGCAAGGATACCATCAGCACTGAAGTATTGCAGCATACAAAACAGCTCGTAAGTGCGTTGGGTGTGGATATCATGAACTGCGGTATTAAAGACATCATTTTGTCCGGTGATTTGAAAGACATCATGAATCAGGTATTGATCGCAGAGAAGAAAGCACAGGCCAATACCATCACCCGAAGAGAAGAAACGGCATCTACCAGAAGTCTGCTGAATACAGCCAAACTGATGGAAGACAATGCCATGCTTTTCAAACTGAAAGAAATGGAATATGTAGAAAAGATCGCAGAAAAGATCAACAATATCACCCTTTCAGGTAACGGTCAGATAGTGGACCAATTGAAAACAATTTTTGTGAAACAATAAACAATACACAGAGGCTATGAACTATCGCATAGTCTCTGTTTTAAAAAAATTATGAATAAATTTGAACGATTAAAAAATGAACTGGAAGAAAAGGGAAGCGGTAAAATGAAAGCCTTCGGAAATTCAATGTTGCCCATCCTCAAAAGCGGCTCTTTACTTACATTTACAAAAAAAGAAAATTATGAAACAGGTGATATCGTATTCTGCAAAGTAAAAGGCCGATATATCGATGCACATATTATTATTAAAAAAGAGAAAAACAAAGGTTATCTGATCGCCAATAATCACGGACACGAAAACGGATGGACAGGCATCATATACGGCGCGGTGATAGCAGCCGAATATCAGAATAAAACCATTTATACAAAGCAATGAAAACAAAAGATATTCAACTGCTGCAGCAAATGCTGGATGAGGGATATGTGACCACACAAAAACACCCGCATGCCGACTTGTATATTTACAACTATACAGCAGCGGCACAGTATGAAAAAAAATGGAATGCGATCACCCTGCAATGCAGAGGGCTGATCATGGACAAAAATTACCAGATCGTTGCCCGACCCTTTGCAAAGTTTTTTAACCTGGAAGAGCATGCCGGGCAAAGCTTACCAGATACTGCCTTTGACGTGTTCGAAAAATTGGATGGCTCCCTGGGTATCCTTTACTGGCTGAACAACGAAGCATATATTGCCAGCAGAGGATCTTTTGGCAGCGAGCAAGCGCTGAAGGGAACCGAAATATTAAACAAGAAATACATACATATTCTGCATACACTCGATAAATCTCTGACTTACCTGTTTGAAATCATTTATCCCGAAAACAGAATTGTATTGGATTATGGCGGAATGGAGGATCTGGTTTTACTCGCGGTCATTGATACTCAAAGCGGAACAGAGATGAATTACGATACGGCGCATTTCCCCGTGGCAAAAAAATATGATGGCGTCAGGGATATTTATACCTTATCAAAAAATGAAGAGCAAAACAAGGAAGGATATGTCATTCGCTTTGCAAACGGAATGCGCGTAAAAGTAAAATTTGCTGAGTATCTACGTATCCATAAAATTGTAACCATGGTGTCTACCACCACCGTTTGGGAATACCTGAAAGATGAACGGCCTTTTGATGAATTGCTTGACAAAGTACCCGACGAATTTTATACCTGGGTAAAAGCAACCAAAGAAATTCTCACAGGTTCGTATGAAGTGATCGAAGCCATTTGCAAACAGGAATACAAAGAACTTGAAACAGAAAAAGAAACCGCATTGTACTTTTTCACCTGCACATATCCAACTATACTATTTTCGATGCTGAGAAAGAAAAACTATCAACAACAGATCTGGAAGATGGTAAAACCGAAATTTTCGAAACCATTCAGCAATGCTTTACAGTTTACTCAAAATGATCAGTAAACAAAATTTCAAAAACCAAATAATAAACTTCTATAAATGCGAAATAAAACTCCCATAATATTGATCCTGATCGGCGCACCGGGTTCCGGCAAAAGTACCTTTGCTGAAAATCGTCTGCAAAATGAACAAAACTGGGCACGTGTATGCCGTGACGACTTCCGTGCCATGCAGTTTCAGGGAACCAAAGCCGACGACCGAACCGAGGGAGTGATCACCGGGGCCATAGAAGCCAGTATTGAAGCCTTTTTATTAAAAAAGTCAAATGTATTGATCGATGCAACCCATTGTAAGATGGAATACCTGAATCAGTATATCAAACGATTCGGGCATCTGGCAGATATTCATTTTAAATTGTTTGATGTGCCGCTGGCCGAACTTCAGCAACGTTGCGCCGAACGTGAACGGCAAACCGGTAAACATATTCCGCAGGCTGTACTTTAAAAATATACACAGCAACTTGAAAATCTGAAAAAAATATTCGACTTCAAGCCTGTTTACAAAAAGGAATTGAAATTTATCCATCTCGATCAGGATCCTCAAAAACCAGGTTGCTTTCTGTTTGATCTGGATGGAACAATAGCCGATGCCAACGGACGAAATATGTTTTCGCCCAAATCAGAAGAAGTGATGAATGACATTCCTATACAGGCCGTGATCAAAGTATTGCAGTCGCTCGACAAACAGTATGAAATTATCTTTGTGAGTGGGCGTGAAAGAACCCATCTGGAGGTCACCAAAAAATGGATCCTTAAACATATCTTCAATGATGAGGAGCGGGAACTGAATTTGCTGATGCGTCCTGAAGGCGATTACAGAAGAGACAGTGTGATCAAAAAAGAATTTCTGAAAGATCATATTTTTCCCAAATATAATGTGATCGCTGCCTTCGACGACCGATTGCAGGTGGTGCGCGAATGCTGGAATGCAGAAGGAATTTTTTGCTTTAATGTCAATCAGTTTTTAGAAGAATTTTAATATGAAAGAAAAAATCATCAACCGACTGGCAGAGGTCAATATCCGCGAAGGATTTACGCTGCTTTATGCGTGCGAATCGGGTAGCAGGGCATGGGGCTTTCCATCACCCGACAGCGACTATGATGTCCGTTTTTTGTATCTCAGAAATGCGGACTACTATCTATCGATTGACGAAAA
>JADYYU010000263.1 GCA_020853515.1 Chitinophagaceae bacterium
AAGAAAACTGATCGCACTCAGCAACGAACTCATACTTTTTTTTGCTGATAAGCAGGATATTTTCCCCTACCTGCAAAAAAAAATTCAACCGAACGAAATCGATACTGCTGGTATAGCAGCCAGCGAGGATGTGATTGATCAGGCTGGAGGGGGTCAAGATGATGCAAGTGAGGCCCTCAGCGCCATCCGAAGTGAGTTACTGAATAACCGCAAGCAAAGTGATCGCATTTACAAAGCCCATTTGCAACGACTACGCAAAGCAGGACAACTGGCCGATATCGAAGAGAATTTCGTAAACGGACGCCGGGTGCTGGGTGTACTGGCTGAATACAAACGTGAGGTAAAAGGTATTATTTTAAGCCAATCTGCGAGTGGTAAGATCACCTATATTGAGCCGCAGAATATGATAGAGCTCAATAACGACAGGTTGCAGCTAGAAGACGAGGAACAAAAGGAAATTTATAAAATTTTAAAAATCACCACCGATTGTATCAGGCCTTACCGAAAAATGATCCGATCCTTCTATGATCTGCTTGTCGCTTTTGATATGCTCAACGCGAAAGTGCAACTGGCTAAACTACTGCAGGCACATTGTCCGGTTATCCTTAGCAGTCAAGCCGGCACTGAAACCGAAACTAAAAAGATAAGCCTAGTAAACGCATACCATCCGGCACTTTACCTGCAAAACAAGCAACAGGGACATACAACGGTTCCCTTTCATTGCCAGTTTGATCAGCAAAACAGAATTATGGTGATCAGCGGACCCAATGCAGGTGGTAAATCTATCACGCTCAAGACGATCGGGTTATTGCAGATCATGTTTCAATGTGGGTTGTTTATCACAGCTCACCCCAAAAGTGAAATGCATGTATTGGATCATATTTTCGGCGATATCGGCGACAATCAGAGTATAGAAGACGGTTTGAGCACCTATAGTTCGCGTTTGATCAGGATGAAATATTTCCTGCAGCATGCAGGACCCAAAACCCTTTTTTTGATTGACGAATTCGGTTCAGGCAGCGACCCCGACATGGGCGGAGCACTGGCCGAAGTGATCCTGAACAAACTCAATGACAAGCAAAGCATCGGTGTGGTGACCACTCACTTTACCAATTTAAAACTGCTGGCCAATCATCAGCAGGGTATTTTTAATGCTTGTATGCTGTTTAACAGAAAATCGCTGAAACCACTGTACCAGCTTCAATTGGGCGAACCCGGCAGTTCATTTACTTTTGAAGTAGCCAATAAAACCGGATTGGATAAAGAACTGATAGACGAGGCCAAAGGCAAACTCACAAAAGAGAAAGTGAATATGGATAAGCTACTCAATCAGTTGCAGGCAGAAAAAAATAATCTGGAGAAACTGAAGCGCGATATTCAAAAGCAAATGAGTAAAACCACCGCTGCCAAGCGCGAATATACTGAACTGAACGTGCAGCTCGAAAGCAGTATTCAAAAGCATCAGGAGAATAAAGCAGAAAAGCAGAAACTGATCGAATACGGTAAGAAGCTGCATCAACTGACGCAGGAATGGACCACCCAAAAAAACAAAAAAGAGGTGATCGCCAAGTTTGTAAAACTGGCCGGCTATGAACAAGTAAAAAAGAAGGAACAGGAAGAATTTGAAAAGTCGGTTCAGTTTAAAGAAAATTTGCTGCAAAAAGTGAAAGCCAAATTGGCCGTTGGTTCAAAAGTCAAATTGCTGAAAAGCAAAGAAACCGGCATCGTAAAAGCGATCAAAGACGACCGTGCCATTATTTTATTTGGCAAGGTTGAGATGAATGTGGCGATGGAGAAACTGGAGATCATTGGCTAAAATACCAAAAGCAAACATACATTGAGCAACAGATTTGTTTTCCATGCTGAATAACTTATTTTAACGGGCAGTAAGTCAGGGATAACGCACCCGGCAACATGAACGTATCTGCTATCTCGTAAAGACCAGGACAAAAAGCGATCATTTCAAACTGAGACTGATCGGTTAATTCCCCCGTATAGAAGCGCCTAATTTATCTTCAAGACTTTTAATGATCTTGCTCATTTCCGTTTCAACCTCCGTGTCGGTGAGGGTTTTTTCTGCATCTCCGAAAGACAAACTGATGGCATAAGATTTTTTTCCGGCACCTAGCTTATCACTTTCAAACACATCAAATATGTTGATGTTTTGCAGTAATTTACTTTGCAACTGGCGAATGTTTTTTTGCACATCCTGATACTGCACCTGCCCGTCTATGACTAACGCAAGATCGCGTGTCACCACCGGAAACTTAGCAATTTCAGTATATCGAACTTTTTGGATAGTACTGTGCTTTTTGATTTCATCCCAATTGAGTTCAGCATAAAAGACATCCTGCTTAATACCGAATTGCTTCAATTTATCTTCCCCTACCCTGCACATCATACCGATCTTCCGTTTTTGAAATAATACTTGAATACCATTTTCATCAGCCTGAAACATGAGCTTCATATTGCTGAACAAATTTTCAATGATGCCTTTCAGAAAAAACAGATCCACTGCCTTTTGCTTTTCGTTCCAGTAAATGCCATTGTAATGACCGCTGGCATAAAGCGCCAACATTTCCGTTTCTACAAATTGCCCGTTGAAGCGGCTATACACTTTACCGAATTCAAAAAACAGGATCTCGTTATTTTTTCGATTAAAATTATAAGCGATCGGTTCCAGACCGGTTTCAAGCATAGATGGCCTCATAGTGTCGAGATTGGCCGACAGGCTATTCATCATCTTCACCAGATGATCTTGCTCGCTATAGTAGGCCGAGTTGGTGATTGAGTTGGTAAAAATTTCGCTGAAACCTTTACCGGTCAACTGGTTTGCTATTTTCTTTTTAATATCTTCCTGAAAGGGCTTACTTTGAGGAGGGATGCTGAATGAAATTTTTCCGGTAAAAGGAATATTGTCAAGTCCGTCAATCCGCATGATCTCTTCAACTACATCGGCCGCAATGCTGACATCATTTTTCGCAAAAGGCACCGATACGGTCAACTGATCGCCCTCTTCCTGAACAATTTTAAAGCACAGACTGTTCAATATATGTTTAACCTGAACACTGCTATATTCTTTACCCGCCAGGGCATTGATTTTAGTATAAGACAATTCAATGAGACGTGGCTCAAAAGGTGTCGGATACAGATCAATGATCTCCGAACAAATATTCCCCCCGGCTATTTCTGCAATAAGCGCTGCAGCACGTTGTAATGCGTACAGGGTATTACTGATATCGACACTTTTTTCGAAACGGATGGCTGCATCGGTTCTCAATCCAAGCCGCATAGAAGTTTTGCGTATATTAGCAGGTGTAAACCAGGCGCTTTCTAAAAAAACGGAGGTCGTTTGTGCGCTAACACCGGAATGCAGACCACCAAATACGCCCGCGATACACATGCCTTCGCTCTCATTGCTGATCATTATATCGTCTTCCTCCAACGTTCTTTCCTTTTCGTCCAGGCAAACAAATTTTTCACCTGCACGGGCATGTCGCACGATGACCTTATTACCTTTGATCTGACTCCGGTCAAAAGCATGCAGGGGTTGACCTGTTTCATGTAATACAAAATTGGTGATATCTACAATATTGTTGATCGGTCGCAAGCCGATGGATTTCAATTTTTGCTGTAACCACGCAGGAGAATCTGCAACCACAATATTTTCGATTCAAACACCAGCTTATCTCGCACAAAGGGCGGCGTCTTCTATGGCGACGTTTATAGCATCTTTGATTAATGCGGCAGGAAGTTCCATAGCAGGCATTTTAGTGAGTACCATGCTAC
>JADYYU010000264.1 GCA_020853515.1 Chitinophagaceae bacterium
GCTTAAAAAAAATGATTTTATGGTCCGTATTACCATTGGAAGAGAAGGGGATGTGCTGCAAGCGACTGTTTTGAATGTACCGGATGAGGTTTGCGCCGCCCGGATCAGGCAGGCGCTGATACAGATGAAAAAGTGGAAACCGGCACTTTGGGAAAACACCCCGGTTAAATTTACTTACGAAACGGCCGTCAGACAGTACGTTCCGCGAGATTGATCGTATATCAATTTATTGCATTTCCTTTTGTAGCCATGGTTAATTATCTTTGCACCCTGAATTAATTATTATAGCATGACCTGGAAAGAATATTTTACCTCTTCTATCGGAAAAAAATTTGTAATGGCCCTCACCGGCATTTCGCTCATCTTGTTCTTAATTGTGCATTCCACGGTAAACGGCATGATCTTTTTTAACGACAACGGCGAAACTTTTAATTTTTATGCCCACTTTCTGAGTCATAACTGGCTGATGCGTCTGGCAGAACTTGGTTTGTTCGTCGGTTTGATTTTGCACATCATACAAGGCTTGATGCTGTGGGCGCAAAACAACGCCAAACGTCCGGTAAAATATGCTGTTAACCCGGGCAATGCTACCAGTGCCTGGTACAGCCGCAGCATGGGTTTGCTGGGCAGTCTGCTCCTGATCTTTCTGGTGGTACATCTTTCGCATTTCTGGTGGGGTACCAAAGTATCCCTGTATGCATCAGGCCATGAAGGCCATAATTTATATGAAGAAATGAAAAATGCCTTTCAGATCCCCTGGGTGGTGGTCGTTTACCTGTTAGGAGTGATCGCACTTTGCTGGCATCTGATTCATGGTTTTTCAAGTGCATTTCAGACATTGGGCATCAACAGTCCGAAATACAATCCTATTATCAAAACCCTTGGTATCGCTTATAGTTTGATCGTTTGTCTGGCATTTGCGATGATGCCGCTGGCGTTTTATTTTGGCTGGATCAGTTAAATCGTCAACAGGTAAACAAGAAAAATATTTTAATTGAATCCGGAGAGTTATCACATTCTCAAATTTTAAAAATAGTATGATAAACAACAGAGTCCCTTCAGGAGAATTAGCACAAAAGTGGAGCACCTATAAAAGCACCTGCAAACTGGTTAATCCTGCCAACAAGCGCAGTATCGACATCATAGTGGTGGGCACCGGTCTGGCCGGCGCTTCAGCGGCAGCAACGCTGGCAGAATTAGGCTACAGTGTAAAAACATTTTGTTTTCAGGACAGTGGCCGCAGAGCGCACAGTATCGCAGCACAGGGCGGTATCAATGCGGCTAAAAACTATCAGAACGATGGCGACAGTGTATATCGTTTATTTTATGATACCATTAAAGGTGGCGATTATCGCGCCCGTGAAGCCAACGTACACCGTCTGGCTGAAGTCAGTGGTAATATTATCGATCAGTGTGTCGCTCAGGGTGTGCCTTTTGCACGTGAATACGGTGGTTTACTTTCAAACAGAAGTTTTGGAGGTACACAGGTACAACGAACTTTTTATGCAGCCGGACAAACCGGTCAGCAATTATTGCTGGGAGCTTATAGTGCGCAGATGCGTCAGGTAGCCCTCGGTAAAATTATCGAACATAACCGCCACGAAATGCTGGATGTGGTAGTGATAGACGGCAAAGCCCGTGGTATCATTGCCCGTAATCTGGTAACCGGCCAAATTGAGCGTCATGGTGCGCATGCTGTTTTGCTTTGCACCGGCGGCTATGGCAATGTATTTTTCTTATCTACCAATGCCATGGGCAGCAACGTAACCGCTGCCTGGAAAGCACATAAAAAGGGCGCATTTTTTGGTAATCCCTGCTTTACTCAAATTCACCCGACCTGCATTCCGGTAAGCGGCGATCATCAAAGCAAACTGACACTGATGTCTGAATCGCTGCGTAATGATGGCCGTATCTGGGTACCTAAAAAGCAGGGCGATAACCGCAAAGCTGTTGACATACCGGAAGAAGAAAGAGATTATTATCTCGAACGCCGTTATCCGGCTTTTGGTAATCTGGTACCCCGCGATGTGGCGAGCCGTGCAGCCAAGGAAAGATGCGATGCCGGTTATGGCGTTGGTAACAGTAAGATGGCTGTTTATCTTGATTTTGCCGCAGCTATTATCCGCTACGGAAAAACCGAGTGTACCAAAACAGGCATAGCAAATGCAGATCAGGCCACTATCATTAAATTAGGGAAAGAGGTAGTGAAAGAAAAGTATGGCAACCTGTTTGATATGTACGAAAAAATTACCGGCGAAAATCCTTATGAAATGCCGATGCGGATCTATCCTGCAGTGCATTATACCATGGGAGGCCTTTGGGTAGATTATGAGCTGATGACTACGGTACCGGGCTTATATGCTTTGGGCGAAGCCAACTTCAGCGATCACGGTGCCAACCGTTTGGGTGCAAGCGCACTGATGCAGGGGCTCGCTGACGGATATTTTGTAATCCCTTATACCATCGGTAATTATCTGGCCGATGAGATCCGTACGCCGAAAATTGATACCAATCAAAGAGAGTTTGTAGAAGCTGAAAAAGCTGTAACAGACCGTATCAACCATTTTATCAATGTAAAAGGGAAACACAGTGTCGATTATTTTCATAAACAGTTGGGCAAGATCATGTGGGACAAATGTGGTATGGCACGGAATGAAAAGGGCTTGAAAGAGGCTATACAGGAAATCAGGGCACTCAGAGATGAATTCTGGAGAGATGTAAAAGTACCGGGTGGAGCCAACGAATTGAATCCGGAACTGGATAAAGCAGGTCGTGTGGCCGACTTTCTGGAACTGGGCGAACTGATGTGTATAGATGCGCTGAACCGAAACGAAAGTTGTGGCGGACATTTCAGGGAAGAGTTTCAAACCGAAGATGGTGAGGCTATGAGGATGGATGAAAATTATATGTATGTTGCTGCCTGGGAAAATAAAGGCAATAACGAGTGGAACCTTAACAAGGAAGATCTGATATACGACGTGATACATCCGAGTCAGAGAAATTATAAGTAATTAGATCCGCCACTGTGGATAGGTGTTATTAATTAAATTGAAAAATCGTTCAAACATGGAACATAAAGAAATAAATCTCAATCTCAAAGTATGGCGTCAGAAGAACGCCCAGGACAGCGGACATTTTGAAACTTACAAAGCCGAAAATATATCGACTGAGATGAGTTTTCTTGAAATGTTTGATGTGCTGAACGAAAAGCTGATCAATGAAGGTCAGGATCCGATTGCTTTTGATCACGACTGCCGCGAAGGGATCTGTGGTATGTGCAGTATGCATATCAATGGTCGTGCACATGGCCCATGGGAAGGTACAACTACCTGTCAGTTGCACATGAGGGCATTTACAGACGGACAAACCGTAACCGTTGAACCCTGGAGAGCCAAGGCTTTCCCGGTACTGAAAGATCTGGTGGTTGACCGCAGTGCCTTCGACCGCATTCAGCAGGCCGGCGGCTATGTGAGTGTCAATACCGGTAATGCACAGGATGGTAATGCTTTACCGATCGACAAAGCCATGGCAGATGCTTCATTTGATGCGGCCATGTGCATTGGCTGCGGTGCCTGTGTGGCCGCCTGTAAAAATTCAAGTGCGATGTTATTTACCTCCGCAAAAGTTTCGCAATATGCACTGTTACCACAGGGTCAGGCAGAACGCAAAACAAGGGTGCTGAATATGGTGGCACAAATGGATAAAGAAGGATTCGGTGCCTGTACCAACACCGGTGCTTGTGAAGCCGAATGTCCGAAACAGATCTCACTTTCCAATATTGCCCGTTTAAACCGCGAATATCTGAACGCACAAATGAGCCTTTAATCAAAGCAACATGCGGCATTTCCTGACCATGAAGATGACTTTTACCTGTATCATCATGGCAGCGATTTTTTGGCGGTCCACATTACAAGCCCAATGTATAGATCCCGTATTTCCCAAAAGCGGCCTTACCGTTGAATCTTTTGTGCCGCAAGGTTGGCTATTAAAAGATCAGGTAAAAGGCGATTTTAATGCCGATAGTTTACCGGACATTGTGCTGCTACTTGCAAGCTCGGCAGAGCAGACTGAAGCGGGATTTATGTATGAATGCCACCGTCCTCTGCTGATTCTTAAGGGAACGCAGCAAGGGTATATCCTATCGGCTAGCTGTAAGCATGCTGTATTATGTAAGGGCTGTGGCGGAGCATTTGGGGACCCCTATGAAAGTATTTCACTTGAAAAAAATGTATTGAATATCAGTCATTACGGCGGAAGTGCTTATCGATGGAGCAGGAATTATACGTTTCGCTTTCAGCAAAATCAGTGGCTTCTAATTGGTAGCAGCGAGTCTTCATTCTGGTCGCTGGGCGAATGCAATGGCAGCGTCGGTGAAGCCGGTTATAATCTGGATGAGGCAAATTTCAGCACCTGCAAAGCACATATCATCCGAACACCATACCAGGCCTGTGAACCCGAAAAAGATCAATGGCTGAGTTTCAAAAAAATTCCGCCCGTAACGTTTCAATCTTTTGATGTTGACCGAAGTTATATTCCGCCTGCTTTGAAAGCAAGATAAAGAAAGGCTTTCACAAGC
>JADYYU010000265.1 GCA_020853515.1 Chitinophagaceae bacterium
CGAAGCGCCAGTGTTTATATCAGTAAATTTTCGGATCTGACCCGTAATATTCTGGATATGAGCACCCGCGATTCTATAACAATTGCGGAAGAAATACAATCGCTGAGTTTATATCTTGAACTTGAAAAAATGCGCTTTGAAGATTCATTTAATTATGTACTCGAAGTTGACAGGCAACTGGATAAAGAGCTTGTCCGGATACCCTCTATGCTGGTACAGCCTTATGTTGAAAATGCCGTTAAGCATGGTTTGCTGCATAAAAAAACTAACCGGAAACTAATCGTTTCATTTTCGAATGAAAATAATATCCTGAAAATCAGGATTGATGACAATGGTATCGGCCTTAGGCAAAGCGACGAAATAAAGAAAAGCAGACATCAGCAGTATAGCTCATTTGCAATGGATGCAAATAAGAAGCGGATTGAAATTCTGCGACAAACCTACAAGCATATAGAACTGGAAATTATAGATAAAGGTGATGGTATGGATGAAGCCAGCGGAACACTGGTGATTATTTCACTACCTCTTTAAAGCTTATGTTTTCCGGCAAATATGTGATATAGAGCATTGCAATAAAATTGTAATAATCATTCAGCACTAGTATATATAACCTTCAGAAATACGTCTTATCTTTTTTGCTTGCTGAATATTTTTTTTAAGTGCTGGATGTCCTGTAAATGCCCGACAACTGCAGTGCTTCACAAATTAAAATAATTGTTTTACAAATTCAATTTCGTCGTCGGTAAAGTGCTTGCAATCTGTGCATGAACCAGGTCTACATTTGAATCATAAAACAAAATAATATGAGAAAAATAATTACATTAGTACTATTAGTTACCTTAACTTTTTCGTTGCAGGCACAAGTGCTGCAATGGGGCAAGTCTTTAACCAACAATCAAGTCTCGAGCGTAAAAGACGTGTTGACCGATGCCGCCGGCAATGTATATGCTGTCGGATATTTTTCAGGCACCGTCGACTTCGATCCCGGAGCTGGTGTCCACAACTTAATCAGTGCAGGCTGGTATGATGCCTTTGTACAGAAACTGGATATTAACGGAAATTTAGTGTGGGCCGTAAAAATGGGACTTGCACAGGATGAAATTGCTGAACAATTGGTAATGGATAATGCCGGTAATATTATAGTTGTGGGCATTAGTGACGGATTATTCAATTTAGGACTCGGAAGGGAGGATATCGCTGTATGGAAATTTAGTGATGCCGGCGTTTTTCAATGGTCAAAGAAAATTGGCAATAATTACTGGGATTACGGAACAGCAGTTTCTGTAGATGAGGCCAATAATATTTATATCACCGGTACATTCGAAAATAGCGTTGATTTTAATCCAGGAGGCACCCCTCAGGTATTGACGTCTACCGGTAATCTGAGAGATATGTTTATTTTGAAACTACTTTCTAATGGTAATTTCAGATGGGTAAAGCAAATAGGGACTGCTACAGGAAATCCGGAAGTGATACAGCAAACTGTTTACAACAGCGCCAATGATCACATTTATATCGGAGGAGTATTTTTTGGCAAAACAGACTTTAACCCGTCCATGGCTGTGGCGGATACTTTTTTTCTGGATTCAGGTGCACCGGGCGTTAAAAGTGTATTTGTATCTGAAATGGATACAGCCGGTAATCTGGTACATGCCGCAGCGATTGGTAATCAAACGGAGATTTTATTTGGCAATATGACTTTTAATAACACCGGCAGTAAATTATGTGTTACCGGAGGTTTTCGTTCAAATGTCGATTTTAATCCCGGCGCGGGAACTTCTTTCATGGACGCCGGTGTGAATGTGGGTACAGCCATTTACTGCCTCTACCTGAATCCGGACCTTACATTCCAGTCGGTGTTTCAACTGCCCAGTCAAACTCCCTTTACCAACTCGGTGGGCCTTTGTGCCAAATTTGACGCCGCTGATAATTTGTTTCTTGGGGGCAGATTAGAAGGTACGGTGGATCTTGCACCGGACGCAAACACGTTGATGTACACCAGTGTCGGTAACCGGGATATGTTTTTAGTAAAAATAAATGCAGCCGCAGAACTGGAGTATGGCAATGGAGCAGGCGGCGTCGACAATGAGGTAGTGGGTAGTCTGGATGTAAATATTTTTGGAGATATCATCATCGGTGGTGTATTTGGAGGCACTCTCAATTTTAGCATGAATGGTGGAATTTTTCAAATGAATGCCGGCGGAGGTTTCGGAGCCGGTTATGTTGTGAAGTATGCCCCCTCGTTTCCGTTGCCGCTTAATTTGCTGAATCTGTCAGCAATACCTGTATCAAATAGTGAAGTATTGCTTAGCTGGCAAGGCAATAATAATGAGCAGACAGCGTTTTATGAAATTGAACGCAGTACTGATGCAGCAAACTGGACTATGATTGGCCGTATCGATGCTAAAGATGTGGAATATCGGTTTACCGATCGGTCAGCGAAAGCGGGGGTTAATTACTACCGTCTGAAAGAAGTTGCCAGGGATGCTTCTTATCGCTACTCAGAAATTAAATCAGTTCACTTAGCTGCTGATGCAAATTTATCTTCTTACCCAAATCCATGTACTATGACACTTAATGTAAATCTACCGCAAAATGATCTGATGTCAACCATTTCAGTTTACTCAATGGATGGCCGTTTACTGCTGAGTGAGCAAACCAGCACCGATCACCTGAAACTTGACGTAAATGCCCTGACCAACGGCACCTATTTTTTACGTGTGTTTAATGCAGAAAAACAACTGACTACCAAGTTTGTTAAGCAATAAGTATGCATTTTTCAAAAGAGCGCAACCTGTAATGGGTTGCGTTTTTTTAATTTAAATCGTGGCAGATCGGCACCAGGGCTTTTTATGAGTGATGTCTGCATATGATCAATGTAGTAAATTTAATATTAGAATAAATTATATGTATTGTTTTTTAATTAAAGTGTAGCAAAAAGTTGCAATTATTGTCTAAAAATGTAATATTTGCAAAAAATATATATATGAGTACATTACGTTTTGAAGCCATCCATAATCTCCAAAATGGCGAAAAAGAAATTCTGGGTTACGACAATAAAAATGTCACCCAATTATTTGCAAGCAACGTTTTTACTGCAAAGGCCCAGCGTGAATATCTGAGCGATGAAGCCTATAAAAGTCTGACCAACAGTATCAAGACCGGCAGTAAGATTGATCGCAAAATGGCTGAACAAATTGCAAACGGAATGAAAGCATGGGCCATGGAAAAGGGCGTTACTCATTTTACCCACTGGTTTCAGCCCCTTACCGGTGGTACAGCCGAAAAGCATGACTCTTTTTTTACTTTAAAAGGCGACGGTACAGCGCTCGAGATCTTTGACGGTGATGCGCTGACCCAGCAGGAGCCTGATGCTTCCATCTTTACGAACGGTGGCATCCGCGCTACCTTTGAAGCCAGAGGATATACGGCCTGGGATCCTACATCACCCGCATTTATTCTGGAAACCGCCATGGGTAAAACCATGTGTATCCCTACTATATTTATTTCCTATTCAGGTGAATCTTTAGATACCAAGACACCTTTGTTGAAGGCGCTCGATCTGGTTAATAAGGCTTCTCTGGATGTTTGTCATCTTTTTGACAAAAATATTTCACGTGTGGCACCCACTTTGGGCTGGGAGCAGGAGTATTTTGTGATAGAAGAATCATTGGC
>JADYYU010000266.1 GCA_020853515.1 Chitinophagaceae bacterium
AGCCATTTGCCCAATTTACGTTTTTTTTGATCGATCCGGTTGATGGTGTCACCGTTCTCCAGTATTTCATACGACATCACCTGTACCACATCTTCAGCTTTGACACTTTTTTTATTTTGTGCAAAGCAAGCAGACATTGAGGCCACACAGAGTAAGACAAAAAACCATCTTAAACTGAAAGAACAGAACAGGCCCCTTATAACCGAATCGCTTTTTTTCATTTTCAAATACAATAATAATCTATTTTAATTTCATTTTCAATTTCTGCTGAGTACATTAGACTAAATTTAATAAAACATCAATGAATAAGATCAGCTTGACGAGTATCGCCCTGTTTTTATGTATATATGTTTCTGCGCAAACTTCGCGCCTTCGCTCATACGAAAAAATTAAACAGGAACAGTCGCCTGTCAATGAAATAAAATTCAGAAATATAGGCCCAACGGTGATGAGTGGCCGGGTGACTGATATTGAAGTGAATCCCGCGGATCCGCATGAATTTTATGTGGCCTATGCTTCAGGCGGATTGTGGCATACGACCAATAACGGACAATCGATGCAGCCCATTTTTGATCATGAAGCCAGTATGACTATCGGAGACATTGCAGTAAACTGGAGCAACAGAACCATCTGGGTAGGCACCGGCGAAGCCAATTCATCACGCTCATCCTATGCCGGTGTAGGGGTTTATGTTTCTACCGATGCAGGAAAAACCTGGAAGCACAGAGGCCTCGATGAAAGCCATCATATCAGTAAGATCATCTTGCACCCTGCCAATACACAAATTGCCTGGGCCTCGGTAATTGGCCATTTGTACACGAACAATACCGAAAGAGGTATTTATAAAACAACAGACGGGGGAGCAACCTGGAAACAAACTTTGTATATCAATGACAGTACTGGTTGCATTGATCTGGAAATAGATCCGCAACACCCTGATATAATGTACACTGCTGCCTGGACCCGTAGCCGTAAACCCTGGAACTTTGTTGGCAACGGAAGCGGAAGTGCTTTGTATAAAAGTAAAGATGGCGGCAATCACTGGACGGTGATCAGTACTGCTGAAAGCGGTTTTCCGTCAGGTAAACATACAGGCCGCATTGGCCTTGCAGTATGCGATAAAAACAGCGAAGTGCTGTATGCCATTGTTGACAATCAGGCAAATCAGCCTGAACAGAAAAATGAAAACAGCAGTGTTAAAAAGATCAGTGCCCGTGAACTTGAAAAGATGAGCAAAAATGATTTTTTAAATATGGATGAAAAAAGCCTCAGCGAATATTTGCAACAAAACGCTTATCCCGAAAAGTACAATGCCGCTTCGCTTAAAAAGAGCGTGACACGAAATGAATTCTCCGTAAAAGATATCGCAGACTGGAAACTCGCCGATGCAGACGCGGGACTTTTTGATACACCTATAGTCGGTGCCGAATTGTACCGGAGCAATGACGGTGGACAAAGCTGGCAAAAAACACATAGCGATATTCTGGAAGGTGTATTTTTTACTTACGGTTACTACTTCGGCACCTTACAGGTATCACCACAAAACGCTGACAAAGTGATGATCGCAGGATACCCGCTTTTAATGAGCGAAGATGGGGGCAAACATTTTAAACAAATAGATGGCGACAATTGCCATCCCGATTATCATAGCATCTGGATCGATCCGAAAGATGATCTGCATATCATAACCGGCAACGATGGCGGCGTAAATATCAGCTACGACAATGGTCAAAACTGGTACAAAGCCAACAACCCGGCAGTCGGCCAGTTTTATGCCATTCAGGTAGACAATGCTGAACCTTACAATGTATACGGCGGCTTACAGGATAACGGCACCTGGACCGGCCCCAGTAACCATACTGAAAGTACAGCCTGGCATCAGGACGGCGCCTACGGATTTAAAAATATTGGAGGCGGAGATGGCATGCAGGTGCAGGTAGACACCCGTGATAACGAAACCTTTTATGCAGGGTATCAGTTTGGAAATTATTACAGGGCTAATAAAAATTCAGACCATCAGACAGATGTCAGGCCCGTACATGATATCGGACAAAAGCCCTTCCGCTTTAACTGGCAAACACCTATTTTGCTCAGCCGGCATAATCAGGATATTTTTTATCTGGGCTCAAATTGCCTGCATCGTTCGCTGCAAAAGGGAGCTGACATGCAAACCATCAGCGGCGATCTCACCATGGCAAATCACAAAGGCAATATTCCGTTTAATACCATCACCTGCATCAGCGAAAGTCCGCTTCGTTTCGGTGTGTTGTACGCCGGTACAGATGATGGCCTGATACAATGCAGCAAAGATGGAGGATATACCTGGGATACCGTTTTAAACCGCTCTGCAGATGGCATGTGGGTGACGCGGATCTGTGCCAGCAAGTACAAAGCAGAGCGGGTATATGCTTCGCTCAATTTATACAGAAAAGACCTCTTTGATCCAATTCTTTTTGCCAGTGATGATTTTGGAAAAAAGTGGAAGAGCATTGGAAAAAATTTGCCGCAGGAACCGGTGAATGTAATCCGGGAAGATCCCAAAGACGAAAATATTTTATACGCAGGCACCGATAACGGTCTATACGTCAGTTTCGACAGGGGCCTGCAGTTTGTACCCTGGATCAGCAATTTACCGCGGGTGGCCATACATGACATTGCTATTCAGGAACGCGAAAACGAAATCGTGCTGGGCACCCATGGCCGTTCCATTTTTATTGCTAAACTGGATCACATTCAGGCTTATAACAAAGTGAAAAATCTGCCATGGGCCATGCTTGACACCGTGAAAGTGAAATACAATGAAAGGCTGGGTAACAAACCGAACGTATGGTCAGAACCTGCACGTCATGCAGTGGGTTTTTACTTCTATACCGCAACAGCCGGAATCTATCATGTAAAGATCAGTTCAGCCAAAGCAGAAGTTTTGTTTACCGGTACGCAAACATGTTCTAAAGGAATCAATTATTTTGAATATGATCTTGCACTCAATACCAATATCAGTAACGTAAATGCGCAAGCATTAAAGAAGCGCGATGATGGTAAATACTATCTTCCGCCGGGCAAATACGATCTTGAGTTCACCGGACCCGATGCTATCAAACACCGTGCTGCATTTGAAATACTGAAAAGAGGAGAATAGGAAATGAACAGTTGGTTCGCAAAATACCCGCATCACGGTATTGCCCTTTAAAGATTAAGTTTGCATCTTTGCATCATAAAATTAAAAATCAGAACAATGAAAAAATTATCATTCGCTTTATTGGCAGCCACCTTCTTTTTTGCTTCATGCGATAAAAAAGTCACCTTGCCAACAAATAATAACAACGCCACCGCTGCTGCAACACCCAGTCCGGCCCCTGCTTCAGGCGACGG
>JADYYU010000267.1 GCA_020853515.1 Chitinophagaceae bacterium
AGACTGATGATACCGCCGATCATCCAATACAGGATTTTTTGAATATTGTATTGTAAAACCTTGCCTTCATGCAGCACACAAGCTGCGAGATAAGATAAGGGTAACCAGGTCATGGAAGAGTAATGTACGATTTTAGTTTTACTGAGCGAAAACAGGATGATCACCACCCAAAAAAGAATTTTCATCCATCGCGAAAACGAATGCGTGCTGTGAAACCTTTTATTGAAAGCCGCCAAAGCCACAATAGACATGGGAAAACAACCGATCAGCACCACGATGAAGTGGTAGTAAAAAGGCTGACCATGACTGGCCACTGGCTTCGTAAATAATTCGATC
Organism: Chitinophagaceae bacterium; assembly: GCA_020853515.1. Lineage (GTDB taxonomy): Bacteria > Bacteroidota > Bacteroidia > Chitinophagales > Chitinophagaceae > OLB11. The sequence continues at coordinate 337 of JADYYU010000267.1, forward strand.
TGATAGATCAGAAATTTTTGTAAAAAAGCAGCCCCATGAAAATATAATTCTGCACTGATCCAGATCATCGCCGGCAGCAAAAAACCAGTCACCATACCAAACAATAATTTCAATGCGGGAAAACCCCTACCCTTGGTGCTGACCAAATTCACCAGCACACAAAGTACTATCAACAGTATCCCTACCGGACCTTTGGTAAGAAATGACAAGCCCGCAAACAAACCGCTGAGCAGTGAAAAAGAAAAAGGCCTGCCCACCTCATGGATAGCTTCGACATAACAGACCAGCGACATGAAAATAAAATAGTTAAAAACCGGATCAATGATGCTGGTTTTAAAGTAAATCTGTGGCAAAAAACTGCCGATATAAACCAGCATCCACAATAGTCCAAACCGTTGGCCTGCATAGCGTTTGCCAACCGAATACAGAGTGATCAACGTTAAAAATCCAAAAATCACATTGGGAAAACGGGCCGCAAATTCATTGATACCAAATAGCTGCATACTGCCGGCCTGCAACCAGAAAAACAACGGCGGCTTTTCCCAAAACGGTTTAAAATTGATCTGCACCGTCAGGTAATCGTGTGTCAGGATCATTTCGCGCGCACTTTCAGCAAAATTAATTTCATCCCAGTCGAATAAGTGCACTGAACCAATGCCTGCGCTCAAAAAAATACTTGCCACCAAAGCAATGATAAAAGGAGTGTATTTATAATTCAGCGGGTTCAAATCAATTGATTAAAAAAAATAAAAGTACTGCAAAATACAAAAGCAGCTTCAAAAAAATGTCAGCGTCATTTGTTTGCAAATGCTGAAAACGGCTGTATATCTGTCAGCGCCCTCCGAAGAAATCGGCTTAACTGATTGAACAGGGGCCTCACAACTATACAGTTCAAAACAGCCTGCCATTTTAGTAATATCCATGAATGACTTACAGGCGTTGAAAAAATCGCAGGTTGAATTGTGATGACCAATACTAATTAACTACCTTTGCGCCTCTTAAAATACCATCATGCAAAAGATACTTAAACAACTACATATTCTAAAATCGAATCAAGGTACTTCTACAGGTAGCAAGTGGTTCGACAGCAAAAGTGAAGTGCTGCAAAGTTATTCACCGGTAGACGGCAGTCTGATCGCTACAGTAAGAAGCACCTCTGCCAATGATTATGAAAAAGTGGTAGCGCAGGCGCAAAAGGCGTTTATGGAATGGCGGCAGGTTCCTGCTCCCCGCAGAGGAGAAATCGTGCGGCAAATTGGTGATGAGCTGCGCAAAAACAAAGAGGCCTTAGGACAACTTGTTAGTTATGAAATGGGTAAAAGCCTGCAGGAAGGTTTGGGAGAAGTACAGGAAATGATCGATATCTGCGATTTTGCCGTAGGTCTGAGCCGGCAGTTGTACGGACTTACCATGCATAGCGAAAGGCCTGGCCACCGGATGTACGAGCAGTATCATCCGCTGGGTATTGTGGGCATTATTTCTGCCTTTAATTTTCCGGTAGCCGTTTGGAGCTGGAATACAGCACTGGCATGGGTATGCGGTGATGTTTGTATCTGGAAGCCTTCAGAAAAAACACCTTTGTGCAGTATTGCCTGTCAGCACATCATAGCCGGAGTATTTAAGAAAAATAATGTACCGGAAGGTGTTAGTTGCGTAATTAACGGCGGTCGCGCAGTAGGCGAATGGCTAACCAAAGACAACAGAGTTCCGCTGATATCTGCAACCGGAAGCACCCGTATGGGCAAGGCGGTGGGCGCTGTAGTGGGTGAAAGACTGGGCCGTAGCGTACTGGAACTTGGAGGCAACAATGCGATCATCATTACTGAACACGCCGATCTTGACATGTCGCTGATCGGTGCGGTATTCGGTGCGGTTGGCACTGCAGGTCAGCGTTGTACATCTACCCGTAGACTCATTATACATGAAAAAGTGTACAAGAAATTTACAGATAAACTGGTAAACGCCTATCTGCAAATAAAAATCGGAGATCCGCTAAACCCGAAAAATCATGTCGGTCCGTTGATTGACAAAGCCGCCGTGGAAATGTATAAAAATGCCATTGAAGCGGCTAAAGAGGCCGGAGCCCGGATTTTGGTAGAAGGTGGTGTACTGAAAGGTAAAAAATATGAAAGTGGTTGCTATGTGAAGCCTTGCGTGATAGAAGCCAGCAACGAAATGCAGATCGTACAGCATGAAACGTTTGCGCCAATTTTGTATTTGATGAAATATAAAACAATTGACCAGGCTATTGCCATGCAAAACGACGTACCTCAGGGCTTATCATCCGCTATAATGACTGTTAATATGCGTGAAGCCGAGCAGTTTCTGTCGCATGCAGGCAGCGACTGCGGTATTGCCAATGTGAATATTGGCACCAGTGGGGCCGAAATCGGCGGAGCGTTTGGCGGAGAAAAAGAAACCGGAGGCGGGCGTGAAAGCGGATCAGATGCCTGGAAGGTTTATATGCGCCGGCAGACCAATACCATCAATTATACCAATAAATTACCGCTGGCTCAAGGCATAAAATTTGATCTTTAGTCAAAAGATCCAGATTGTCAATTCAATTCATTCCGGGGGGCTGCATTTCAGCCCCTCTTTTTTTTGATTTGCAGTTTAAAACATTTCTATATCTGTATCGTCTGACAAACAATGGCCTCCACTGTTTTGATGTATATCAGCAGTATCTATTCAATCTTGTAGATCGGCTATTGTCGAATGATAAATGGCCTTACCTGATCAGTGCAATATCGCCTTTCAGCATTTTAAACTTGCCATTGGCACTATACTCTACCATG
>JADYYU010000268.1 GCA_020853515.1 Chitinophagaceae bacterium
ATCAGTTGGCTACATGGTAATAGATAATTTAGAATTAGGTGGTAACCTCGGAGTTTCTTACAGAGAGTCTGAAAATGTTTATTCACAAAATCCTACATTAAATAAAACAGTGGGTGACTGGACAGATGTAAACTTTGGTATCTACTTACAAAAGTACTTCCCGTTAAACAACTGGTTTTCATTTTACACAAACGGCAACCTGGGTTTATCTACAGGAACAGCGAATGTTGACGACATCACAGGTTCTATCACTACACGTGACAACATGAACTCAGGTTCAAGAACAGGTGTTGGTGGATCAGTAGACTTCGGTTTCACTTTCACTCCTTACAATGCTTTTGCATTTTATGCAGACTTAGCAGGTGTATATGTTCAAACACAAAAATTTGACCCGGATGGCACTGCTCCTGCAGCACCAGTAGTAAACGACACAGAAGTTAATTTTTCTATGATCGGTAATACTAACCGTAACACAACTTCAGCAATGCACCCATTGACTTTCGGTTGTGCCTGGTACTTTGGCCGTGGTCTTTGGAAAAAATAATTTCCGTCCATATTATTACAGAATCCTGCTTAGCAATAAGCAGGATTTTTTTTGCCAATTATTTATTAAAATTTGCCGTTCGCAGAATTTTTGGTTGCTCATTGAAATCACAATATATACTTTTGTTGCACTCCCCTTATGTGCCGATTTATACCCGTTTTACTATTGCTAATATGTGCTTGCATTACCGACGCAACAGCACAAAACAGAAATGTATATCACCTCATTTACACCAGTCAAACACCCCGGATCGACGGAATCATGGATGACGAAATCTGGACGCAGGCACAGACGGCAAGCCACTTTACCCAAACAATCCCTTCTCCCGATAAACCCTCGTTGTACAATACCGAAGTAAAAGTGATCTATGGCAATAAGTCAATCTATGTGGGTGCCATGCTGTATCAACCTAAATTAGAAACATCCAGATTACTAACCGCTCGAGACGAAACAAATAATTCGAATGCGGATGTTTTTGCAGTCACTTTTGACACCTATGATGACCACCAAAACGGCTATGCCTTCAGGGTAACCGCTGCCGGGGTACAACAAGATGAACGCCTGAGCGGCGGCAGCGAATATGGCGACGAAAGCTGGGATGCCGTCTGGCTTTCAAAAGTAAAAGTCAGTGAAAACTATTGGTGTGTAGAAATGGAAATCCCCTTCAGTGCCATTCGTTTTACTCCGGGCGACAGCATGCAATGGGGTATTAATTTTTTCAGGCTACAGCGCAAAAAAAATGAAAATAGCTATTGGAATAAAATTAACGTGCAGCAGAGTGGCTTTTTAGCGCAAACGGCCCTGCTCAAGGGTTTCAATAAAATAAATCCCCCTGTCAGATTATTCCTGTATCCGTACTTGTCGGGCGGCTATACTAAAAACCCATACGCTGACAAACAGGAAGGCAAGTGGCTAAAAAGCGGCGGCCTGGATCTGAAATACGGACTATCAGAATCGTTTACGCTCGACCTGACACTGGTGCCCGATTTTTCGCAGGTGATCTCCGATAATGTAGTGCGCAACTTATCGCCCTTTGAGCAGCAACTGAGTGAAAACCGTCCGTTTTTTACTGAAGGCGTTGACCTGTTTGCAAAGGCGGATCTCTTCTATAGCCGGCGAATCGGCGCAAGGCCACGCGGATATTATACGGTAGAAGATCAGTTTTCCGATACTTCAAAATACACGATCGATATCAATCCCAATGTCAGCACTTTATATAATGCCTTCAAAATTTCAGGAAGAACAGCTCAAAACACGGGTATCGGCATTTTCAATTCACTGGCCAAACCAATGTATGCCGGTGTCACCGATAAAACTACCGGCGACAGGCTAAAAATAGAAACATCACCGCTGACCAACTTTAACATTATCGCATTTGACAAACCCCTTAAAGGGCAATCATTCATTCATTTTGCCAATACCAATGTGATCAGAAACGGTAGCGACAGAGATGCCAATGTGAGCGCGCTGCTCTTCAGTCTTTATGACAAAAATGAAAGTCATTTACTTTCAGGCTACGCCAAAAGCAGTTTGGTAAGTGGCAAAGAGTTACATACTGGCACCTCCTTTGGTATCAATTATCTCAAAGTATCGGGAAAGTTCCGTTACAACCTGCTTGCCAACAGTATGTCGCCTGCATTCGACAAAACGGATTTGGGTTTGCAATATGATTATAACCGCACTTCGCAAAATGTAAACATCAGCTATAATGACAATAAACCGGCACTTCAATTTCTTCAGCAGTATGAACTCAACACCAACCATGATCTGCAGTGGAACACGGCCCCCTTTGTCTTCCGCTCTTATCAGGCAAGTTCAAACTTATTTTTATTGTTTAAAAATTTCTGGGATGTCAGTGTCGGTTTTGAGACCAAGCCTGCCGCTACGGTCGACTTTTATCAGTTAGGCGATTATGATCAAAAATTACTCTACCTGCCTTACTTCTATTCCTATCTCGGTGGCAGTTCAGACAGCCGGAAGAAATTATTCTGGTCGTTTTATGCAGGGTACGGATTTGCGAATATTCAAAATGCCGGATATATAAATATTAATCAGGGGCTGCGTTATCAGTTTAATCAACATCTGGAAGTTTCCATAACCGGAAACTTCACACTCGACCAAAGCAATATTGGCTATGCGCTTTACCATGATGTTTTACAGCAGCCGATCGTTGGCCGGCGCAATGTAGCAGAGTATGACGGACAGTTGAATGTCAAATATAATTTTTCTCCCACCATGAATCTGACAGCCCGTTTCAGGCATTATAATTCATTCATTCAGTACACGTCATTTCATCAGGTGAGCGAATCGGGCGCCTGGCAGCCTAACGCCTATCCCTACCAACAGGGTTATGACGAAAATTTCAATCTGCAGAATATCGACCTGTTCTACAACTGGATGTTCCGGCCCGGTAGCAGACTGGTACTGAGTTACAAACAATGGCTGGGAGAAGCCTATCTGCTCAATGATCGACAGGGAAACAGGTATTTCGACAATGTGTATCAAATTGTCAAAAGCCCGCATGCATTTGAAATGTCTGTCCGGGTGATCTTCTTTATAGATTACAGCAAACTCAAAAAACAATAAATGTCCTTTTTTTAAGGCCTGCTGCCTTGTGTCTATTGATCCAGATTTTAAAATCAGAAATAGACCGGACATAAAACCATGGATCTTCGTTACAACATTAAGACGCTTGCTTAGCCAGATAATATAGGGTATTTGAATTATTGGCAGTCAGAACTTCATTAGCGTAATGCAGTACTTCTGCTGCAGTCACCTGATGATAGTTCGTGAGTTCTTCATTCATTTTTTCGGCATCGCCCAACAACTCATAAAAGGCCAGGTTATTGTCTCTGCTCAGCAAACCAAGATCTTCAAAAGCGATCATGCTTTCGATCTTATTTTTTACTTTTTCGAGTTCAGTCTCTCCGATGGCATTGGCTTTTAGAATTTCAATTTCCTGTTGAATCGCTGCATCGCCTTGTTCCGCAGTAATACCGGGCAGCAGCTTCGCTTCGATCACCAACAATCCCTTTTCGACACTGCCGGTATGATAGCAATCGATCTGACTGAACATCGGATTTTCTTTCACGAGTTTCTGATATAAGCGGGATGATTGTC
>JADYYU010000269.1 GCA_020853515.1 Chitinophagaceae bacterium
ACCCGAATCGGCCGATGAACTGATGCGCTTTGACGGAGCTTTACGCCGGCGTCAACTGAGGCTGATTCTTTCAGGCAGAATGAAGCCGGATGAGGCCACCGAACTGAAAAAGCTGTTTTTTGATGATATTATTAAGAAATAAAGTGGGACAGGCCTAAAAAAGGAGCAGTCTTAACTTAGACAAGAAAAGACTGCTTTAACCCCTAACCAAATCAACCTATGAAAAATTGTTATTTTCTGAGGCAAAACTATTATTTTTAATTTAATAAAAAAATATTTTATTCTTAATTTTTTCACAAGTTGTTCATTTACTGTGTTCAATAGCTGCAAATGAAACTTTTAAAAATATATAATTTATGTATAAGTCACTGAATACCAACTTACGGCTAAGTATCTTCATGGGGTTCCTCTTTTTTATTTCCTGCGAAAACACCCACTCAGGTAATAGCCGTGAAAAATCAGCCCCCCTTCATCAAATATTTGAACGGTATTGGCAACAGAAGATGAAATTGTACCCTTTGGAGTCGACGGCCATTGGCGATACGATGTATAACAACCGCCTGCCGGTGCAGATCAGCGACGATTACCGCGATACCCTTAAACGATTTTATCAGTCGTTTTTAAACGAGTCAGAAAAAATGGACCTGTCGCTTTCAGATGATGATCAGATCAGCAAAGAGCTGTTTGAGTATGAACTAAAGAGCAACCTTGAATCCTTTAACTTTCAAAGTCATTTGATGCCCGTAAACCAATTCTGGAGTTTCACACTTGAATTTCCACAACTGGGCAGTGGTAGCGGCAATCAGCCATTTAAAACGCCGCGTGATTACCGGAATTTCCTGGAGAGAATGCAGCAATTTCCGGCATGGATCGATCAGGCCATTGTGAATATGAAAAAGGGTATGCAAACCGGTTATGTGTTGCCAAAAGTACTGGCCGTTAAAATGGTGCCGCAGTTACAGCAGGTTTTGACCACCGATGCCACCAGAAATATTTTTTATCAACCGGTACTGAATATGCCGGCTGCATTTTCAGAAGAAGATAAAAAAACCTTTAAAAATGCCTATCAGTATGAGATTAACAGAGACATTATACCCTCGTATAATAAACTGAAGTCTTTTATTGAAAAAGAATATATTCCGGCATGCCGCGAGACCCATGGCATTTCGTCGTTGCCTGATGGCAAAGCTTATTATCAGTTTTTGATCCGGCAATATACCACCACCAACCTCACCCCTGACAGCATCTATCAGTTAGGATTAAGCGAGGTGAGCCGCATCAGGACTGAAATGGAAAAAGTGAAAAATGAAGTAGGTTTTAAAGACAGTCTGCATGCATTTTTTGAGTATATGAATCAGGATAAACAGTTTTACCCCTTTAGCAGCGCTGCTCAGGTGCTTGATAGTTTCAGGGCCATTCATCAGATCATTGCCCCTCAACTTAGCACCCTATTTGAATCAGAACCAAAGACCAAATTTGAGATCAGGCAGACCGAAGCCTATCGCGCAGCCAGTGCCAGTGCCGAATATAATGCGGGCAGTGAAGACGGAAGCCGACCCGGCATTTTTTATGTACCGGTCACTGATGCGAAAAAATTCAATACCATCGGTATGGAGACCTTGTTTTTGCATGAGGCAATACCCGGTCATCATTATCAGATCTCGCTGCAACAGGAAAATAAGCAGTTACCACAATTCAGAAAGTTTTTAGGATATAGCGCCTACGCAGAAGGATGGGCTCTTTACACCGAAACCTTAGGCAAACAACTAGGTTTATATAGTAACCCTTATCAGTACTTTGGACACCTGAGCGACGCTATGCATCGCGCCATCAGGCTGGTGGTTGATGTGGCGATTCATACACGCAATATGAGCCGCGAAGATGCGATTGCTTACATGATGGCCAATGAGCGCATCACCGAAGCTGAAGCCAGTGCTGAAATAGAACGATATATGGCGATACCGGGACAGGCACTGTCCTATAAAATAGGGCAATTAAGTATTCTGTCTTTTAAAGAAAAATACCAGCAGAAACTGGGTAGTAATTTTAAACTTGCTGCCTTTCACACCCAGTTGCTGAATGGTGGAAATATGCCTTTGCAAGTTTTGGAGAAAAAATTAGAACTTTGGGCCAAGAGTTTATAAATTGCATATAAATTAGATATCAGTGCGATTTGTTCCGGAGTTCATAGTGCAATTTTTCACCAAAGGCAGTTCATTGTATAAAGAACTGCAAACCATGCTGGGCTTTACACCGGGCAATCTGGCTTTGTATGAACTGGCACTCTGTCACCGCTCAAACAATCACAATTCGACCGAAAATAATGAACGACTTGAGTTTTTAGGCGATGCTATATTAGGAGCTATTATTGGTGAACATTTATTTATAAAATATCCGACCAAGGCGGAGGGTTATCTGACGGATATGCGATCTAAAATTGTGAACCGCAAAACACTGAATACGATCGGCATCAAAATCGGATTGAAATCACTGATGAAATTTAACGAGCAGGATTATTTTCTGCGCGATTCCTCTATATTCGGAAATGCCTTAGAAGCCCTGATAGGAGCGATTTATATTGATAAA
>JADYYU010000270.1 GCA_020853515.1 Chitinophagaceae bacterium
AGTCCTGCAACGTGATGTAGGGTTCGTAACCGATGCCGGCCAGTAATTCAGCCAACTGCCTTAAAGAGATCTGCTGATGATCAAAGGAAATATTGACCCTTTTGTCGGTAAACTGCACCTGCGAGGAAATGATACCCGGATGCAGTTTGTACAGATTTTCTAAAAGCCACAGGCACGAACTGCAGTGAATTTGTGGCAGGTAAAAGTTAACCTGTGTTTGCTGTTGATTTTTAAATGAAATAATTTTTGCGGCCGTTTCCTCATCATCCAGATAGTGGAATTTAGTTTCATTGATGGCCTTTACCGTATTTCCCGGGGTTTCATTGAAGCAATAATAGTCTTCTAAATGATTTTTTTCCAAAATGGAAAAAATGGTTTTGCAACCGGTACAGCAAAAGACTTTTTCGCTGATCGTGATCGAATTGTCTTCGCAGGGCTCCCCACAGTGAAAGCAGATGGTTTTAGGTGCTGCTATCATGCCAGGCTTGCTTTTGGAGTGCCACAGCCTGCACAGTTTTTAAATCTGATATAATATCCGCTATCCTTGATCCACTGCAGTTCTTCAGCAGTTGCAATAAAATCCTGCAGCAAGGTATTGACGGTTGCGATCTGCTCGATGTTGTTGTCGTTGGCAAAAATATTCTGCAGGTAATCGGCTGCAGATTGCGCTGCGTTCAGCATGGCAGTATGATGTACTTTTACATTTTTGAATGCCGAACAGTTTTCGGCCCGTTTATTTTCATGGCCGAGTTTCGCCAAAAATGGATACAGCACCAGTTTTTCTTTGCTGTAAAGATTATCAAACTCGTTACTTATTTTTTTTATGTAAGTATCAAAACCTTCAAGACTATAGTTTTCACTCAGCAATGCAGCCTGCAGTTCAAGCTTTTTAAGTAGCTCATAAATATGCGGATACCACTGATCAAAAAGCTTTTCTTTAAACGATTCAAACGGGAGGTCCCGAAGTTGATGAAGAGGGAAGGCTGTTGCGGACATAGCTGAATATTATGCCGCAAAAATCCTCCGAAGGGGGCTTTGATTTTATGATATAGCCGATTAGTGAATATGATTTTTATCATATTACCGGCCTCTAATCGTTGATATTAGCTGTTTTGAGCAGTTTTTTCAGATCGAGTATCTGTATCTTTTTACCGATTAGCAAGATGATCTTATCCTTATTAAATTCTGATAGCAGGCGGATGGCCGTTTCGGTAGAAGTACCGACAATATTGGCAATATCTTCGCGGCTGAACTGTGCGTCAATGGTGATGCCGTCAGGTTCAAATCCATAAGTTTCTTTAATAAAAAGGATGGCCTCAGCAACCCGTTCACGCACCGGTTTTTGTGCCAAATGAGTGATTTGCAGTTCTGCTTTTCGCAGGTCATCCGATAGCAGTTTCATCATTTCAAGCGCCAGATTACTGTCTTTTTGCAAAATTGTCAGAAACAGTTCTTTGGGTATAAAGCACACACCGCTTTCCTCAATAGAAATGGCAGAAGAACTATACAGGTCGCCACTGAGCAATGCCCGGTAACCTAAGGGGTCACCCGGTTTTACCAGGCGGGTGATCTGCTCTTTACCATCATCGCCCAGTTTGGCCAGTTTGATTTTTCCACGGTTGACACAAAATACACCATGAGGACGGGTTCCTTCTTTAAAAATGAATTCGCCCTTTTTATACTGGGTACAAATTTTTTCAGCATTAATTTCCTGCAAGCTATCATACTTTGCCTGGCAAAATATATTGGTAAAGCGTTTAGCACAATGGTTACAATCGGCCGCCGGAATGTGTTCGAATGACATGCGGGACAAATATAGTATGTGAACTTTTAAAAAGCGACAAATACAAGTCCGCAGGTCACATTTTAGCTGCGACTGTATATTTTAACGGCTAAATTCATCATAATATTTTTCTGCATGGTTTTCATACCGTTTCAACAAATCAATATTTTCTTTTTCAAGTGCCGTCAGATCATTGCGTACATCCACATTCATAGGTACATACCAATCTACCAGGCCGTCAAAAATGTAACGCATCTTTCTGTTGCGGAATGAATAACCATGTCGGGCGTAAATGGCATTGCGGATCAGTTCAAGATCGCCTTTGTACAGGTTTTCAACATCTTTGCTGCTAAGCTTTTGTTTGGACGCATTGATCTCGATAACTTTTTTGGTCACCGCTTCATGACTGCCTTCATCACTTACATTGCCGGTGTACAAGGCGGCCCCTTCAATAGATTCATCAAAATTATTATCCGCATTGTACACAAATGTTTTTTTACTTAATTCAAACTTGCGGACTGGTACCGCAATTGTTTTGTCATTGCTGTACCATTTGCCTGTCACGCTGAGCTTGCTGGTATCGAGGGTAAATTCAAAGTGTCCGTCATGTTTGTCGTCGCCCGGTTCGGCCGCATTGACTTCAAAAAGGGCACCACTTTGCTTGTAGGTCCCGTTAAAGGGTCTGTCGTTGCCAGCTATAATACTGCGACCCGTTGCTTTGCCATCTTCAAGGGTGCTGATGGTAATATTGATCAGGTTTGAATAGGTTCCGTTTTGGGCAGGGTCCATTTTTTCGGCCTCAAAGCCACCTACATAAGATGCATAATAAACATGGGTCGGCTTGGCTGTTTCGGTTTTGGCCGTCGTGGTTTCGGTTTGAATGTTGTCTGTTTTTTTCTCGGTTTCATTACAAGCGCCCAGCAGACTGAGTGACAGCAGGGCGATGATTGTTTTTTGCATGGTGTATAAATTTAAAAATAATTATTTCGGCAATCAGCAGGTTCACAACCCAGCTTAACCACGCAACCATCCGATAGTTGTCCATAGGTGCGGGGTGGAACAAATATACTAAAATATATTTCCAGGCACGTAATGAAATAGCCGACAGGGTCAATGCAAAACTCCGTATCATCCATTTGCGGTGGCCGGTTATATCTTTTTTTCTGATACTGACTATGGCCATTAATGTGCTGTAGAACCACAGCAGTGCCAGCAGGCAAAAAGAGATCTGCGATGTGGGTCCGCCATTGGCATAAAGGCCCATTACAAATCCTGACGGGGCTACGAGTATTAAAACGAATCCGGTATAGATCCATCCTGACAAACGATGAAGCTTTTTGAAGTGCTTTAACAGGAAAGGACTGAACTGAATAAATCCGGCCGGCAGCACAAAAAGTGCAGTGTACACATGGGTAAAAAAGGCAATCCGGTAATGTAGCAAACCGATCTCTTGCTGTTTGATTCCTAAAAAGGCAACATCTGTATTGTATGGAATGTACTGCAGTGTGATGCCTGACATTAAATAACAGAAATAGAGATAAATAGAACTCAGCAGAAAAATGATAATATGGTTACGGGTAATGAGCAATTTATAATTTCATCTTGCTGCCTGCAATATTACTGCGTTCATATTCTTTTTCAAAAGGAATGTTTTCACCATTCAGCACCCGCATAAAGTAATTTTTGATAGCCGCACTCATGGTAAACGAACGGCCGGGAATATTTAAGAAATAGCTGTGATTTTTTCCAACCGCTTCATGAAAATCCATATAGTGTACATGCCGTTCGAAGGGTAATTTGGGTTTGCTGCCCAGTTTACGATTGCCTGAAATTAGCATGGCACCTGCCAGTCGCTGATCTGCCTTGTTGTAATGGACATAAATTTGTTTTGCAAAATCAATTTTCGAGATCCAGCGGTGGTGGTTCTTTCGATTCACACAGGCGGCGTTGAAGATGATATTGTCAATAAATTTTTGATGGCTAAAAGTTGTAAAGAGCCCTTCCAGCATCATGCGCCGGAACATCAGGTTGCCCATGCTGTGCAAAAACAGACTGATGTTTACCTGCTCAAAGAGCCGGGTGGTGTTTTTGATTGTTTGAATTTCTTTTAAAAAATGGGTGTACTGGATATAGGAGTTGAGTGAATTATTGAATGAAAAATAATAATTTTTTCTGCCGCCCAGTTTGCTGTTGATACTGGCATAGTCAAACAAGATCACATTTACATGGTAGGTAGCCTGCATCAGCGTAGCTCTTTGCAGGTTGCCGGTAAATGTTTTGCCCATACCTTCTGTGTATAATACCCAGTTTCTTTTTGTAAAAAGTGCAATACCGGCCGACAACGAATTTATTTCCTGAACGTAAGTAGTATCACTTCTTTTGCAAATATATAAGATATGCTGCTGTCCGGTGTCCGTTTGTTCACCTGCAAATTTTTTTATACCTGCGGTGAAATGCCGGTTTGAAACCATCAGAAAGGCCGTATCACCTTTGATGACCGGGGCATCAGTGCTGTAAATGATTTTGTCCCAAACGGTGACCTCAGATAGCCATGATGCCTTATTTTTTGCTTTGCATGCGTAAGCACCGGCTGTGCAAAGCAGGAATACCACAATGGCCAGTGCATTTTTGATCATGATGCAAAAATAGTTTAAATTGTATTGAATATGGTCATGAGCAGGCGGCCGGTGCCTGGATGAAGTGAAATATCAGTCTGGTTGGCGGTCATTGTGAGCCCTTATAAGGTGAAAAATGGGTATAAATTGTACACGATTATTTCATGCGATGAAGCCATGATTTTAGTCGGCTTTTTCGAGAAAATGAATATCTTTGTCACCTGCATGAAGCAACGACTTGTATATAACTCATTGTTGGCGCTACGCCCAAATAAACAGAAGGCATTCGCTGTATTGGTTGATCCGGATAAGGTCGACCTCAGTGATGTGCAGAAACTGGCCTCGTTATGCAATGATGCGGCCGTTGATTACCTTTTTATAGGTGGCAGTCTCATGATTTCGCAGCATCTGGATGAATGTATCAAACTCTTCAAGTCGTACAGCGATATTCCGGTTATATTATTTCCCGGCAGTCCTTCGCAGGTAAGCCGCTACGCGGATGCACTTTTTTATCTTTCCCTCATTTCAGGCCGAAATGCCGAGTTGCTGATAGGAGCCCATGTTGTCTCTGCACCTATGGTGAAAGCCAGCGGACTGGAAATTATTTCTACCGGTTATATGGTGATTGATGGAGGAGCACCAACCACGGTTTCGTATATGAGTCATAGTGCACCTATACCGCACGATAAAAATGATATCGCGATCTGCACTGCCATGGCAGGAGAAATGCAGGGTAAGCATGTACTGTATATGGACGCCGGCAGTGGTGCAAAAAACCCGATCAGCGAAACCATGATTCAAAAGGTATCTATGCATACCGATTTGCCACTGATTGTGGGCGGAGGAATCCGCGAGGCAGAAAAAGCGTATCTCAATTGCAAAGCCGGTGCTGATGTGATCGTGGTGGGCAATGCCATCGAAAAGGATCTTAACCTCATCAAAGAGATCTCTTCGGCAGTGCATCAATGCAGTGTAAGGGTAGGTTAAAGTACTGAGTCGTTTTTTCAGCAGTTAATTATTCAGATTGTCAAACAACCAAAGCTGCTTTTATTTGACCTTACTGCAATTTGCCATGAGAATTAATCCTTAACGCTCATACATATTCTCATCGTTCCATAACGGCACGTTCAGGGAGTACATCATTGACTGCGAGTATCTGTAAAAATCAGTGGTAGCATCAGAAAATATTGCTGACTCAATTTACAATATCATTGATCGCATCTCCGATCGAGTCAAAAATGGGCTGTATGTAATCTGGTTCGGGCGCTTCTTCTGTTTCAAAAGAGGAAATCATTTTGTCATCATCGTAAATACATTTGATGTTTTGTAATGCACCATTGCAGTTATAGATCTTAAAACCGCTTTCTGAAGAAAGATAACGGAATAGAAAATCTGCGTTGCAATCTGATCCATCAAGTTGTATCCGCTCAGGCTCGCTATAGGCTTCTGAATTCAGGTCGCCCACAAATGAATAATAGTATCCGTCTTCCAGCTTTGCAATGATCTGATATCGGGTGTTTTCAACAATTTCATTACTTAAAAATCCCGCAAATTTTTTATTTGAATTTTTACAGGATGATAGCAGATAGCTGTTGCGGAACTTTTTTGAATTCTTTAAGATCTCATAAATGATCTTGCGCTGCGACAGTTTAAAGCGGCTGTTATCAATGCCCTGAAACTTGCCAAAAATTCTTTTGTATTCATCAAATTGTTCTTTGTCTTCGATCACATAGTTAGCGTTCACAAAGCCGTATTCATAATCTTTTTTTATAAAAGAAAGGAAGCCGGTCTTTTGAAACAGGACTTTTCTGAAATCATATTTCTTCGATGAACTGTCGATTGACAAAGGGTAAATATCATTATTCAGAGCGATCAGTTCGGTATATGTTTTACTTTGACTATTGGGCAGCAAAGCAAAATTACCAATGGTTTTTCCCTGCTCATCACGGATCGACACATTTTGAGTCAGTGTATAAATAGTATGCATTTTTTGAAACTGATAATACTGGTATCCCAGATAGACAAGGCAACAAAGCATTCCCGCTATCAGCAGGAGCATCAGCGGCCATACAAATGATTTTTTAGGTGTAGTGGCCGTTGTCTTCACTGCTGCAGGAGCCGCTTTGACCGGTGATGGTATGAAAGCCGGAGGAGAGCTTACCGGCTTGATGAACGATTGTGCAAACAGTGATTCGGTTTCTTTAATTTTATCTGCACTGAAATTCCAATGGGTGTACAACTGCGATAAATTACTGTGTATTTCGTTTTCCTGCAATGATGACCATTTGTGGATCAGTTGCTCGGGTGCTTCGCCACCGTTTTTCATTTTATATAAAAACCGGATGTAGGTGCTGATATTATTTTTATTGATCACTGTGATTCATTTATGGTTATCGTGAAATAAGTTTACTTTTTTAATTGTTTTTTTTCGGCAGTTTCAGTTTATATTTTGGTAACAGTTTGATCAGAATGTCATTCGGAACATTTACGGCTTCACCATTGAGCTTGAAAGCAAGGTCAAGGGCGCCTTCACTACGAGTGATTTTAAACCCTGCATCGACTGCATCGGTCTTCAGCAGAATCTCATTTCCATTATAAAAATCAGGTAAGGACTGGTCGGAGCCGGTATATTTAATTTGCAGTTCATCTGCATGCTCTTGCAGATTTATAGCGCTGCCATAGGCGATGGTCAGTAGCTGAACAAAGGTATCTTTCTTCATAGCTGTATAACACTGCTGATCAAAGCCAGCATTTCCCGGTTGAATACTTTTGGTGGTATCATGTGCAGGATCATTTTTTATCCGGAATAAAAAGCACAGCAATAGAGCAGCAACCCCGGCCACTGCAAACAGCACTGCTTTGAATGCGAAATGTTTGTTCATCATAGTCGGCCGAAATAATTTTTAAAGGTGCGTGAATCAATACAGTTTTTAGTGATATCAATGAGTAAGTTCCAGTCAAAGTCACGGTTGTTATCAATCACAAAATAGATGGAATATACTTTTGCTGAACGATTGATATTTTCTGGTTTGGTCATGTCCTTGTCTGTGATGGTTAATATCAGTCTTCGCGAACTGGCAGCTCCTGAACTTTCTTCATTGATGGTGCCGGTTTTTGCATAAAAAAACAGATCGGGAAATGCAGACCGTAATGCGTTTAGTTTGGTAGCGGTTCCTGAAACGATTACTTTGCGCATTCCTTCAAAAATATTGTTGCAAAGAAAATCGTTAAATGTGGCCGCACTCCATGAACTGTCTATCTGCCACGGCAGGTAGGGTGTCGTTTGCTTTGCAATGCCGGCATGATAATTTCGGTTTTGGGTGAACAACGCATTGTACATTTCAAGCATTTTCAGCGGAGTGATCTGGTACGGATAACCGCCCAGCGTGGGTGTTTTAAGCCCCAGATTAAAATTTTCGTTGATTTCATTGCGGTGTCGGGATGAAATGTAATGACGCATTTTTTGCGAAAAACTACTGGCCTCCGGTAGCACCCAGATTGAGTTGGTAAAGTTGTTCTGTTTGAGTTGGACGTTCGTTGTACTGTCGCAAAAAAGCACTCGGCCTGTATTCATCGGCGATCCGTCCTGTTTATCAATATCAGTGGTGGCCACATTCAGATTGGCAGACATGCCCGTGGCGATCAAACTATTTTCGTTGGCAAAGTATGATTTTGATTTTTTTGCAGCATCGCTTGCGGGCCATTTTTTATCACTTTAGTTGGGCAGGTAATACCCGGTGCCATCCAGCGAGAGGCGCGGAAAAGTATTGCGCTTAGGGTGGGTCGTCAATACTTTTTTCAAACTTAATTTCTGATCGCTGCCTGTAAAATCAGCTTTGGTATATGAACCTAAAAATAAGATCACGGAGTGGAAAAAATTACTGGAATGCTCAATGTATTCAGGCAAAGAAATCTGCGCATTGCCATAATGCTCTATATTTTTCCATGCATGCGAAAGCGGTAATCCGGCATAATTATTTTCTTCGGCCAAATTGCTTTTGACATACATCAGCCGATCCCATTCGAGATGCGCCTGACTGCCAATAGCCGCCATCACAACGGGTTTGATAGATGAGCCCGGTCCCAGATGCAGATTCAGTAAATTGGCATTCCCCCATTGTTTTCGTTCCTTGGCTGTATTGCTGAAAAAGAAGTGTTCCTGTTGCAACTGATAGATTTTTTGCGGATCGTTCGGGTCCAGTTCTGTACGCATGCCATTGTATTCGTTCAATATTCTGATATTACCATCGCCATCGGCAGCTATTACAGAGAAATTAAATTTTTTGTTTTTGCTGTTCTGTTTGTACGCGCTGCGTATTTGTTGCTGCACATCATTATGCAAATGATAATCAAGCGTAATGGGCATCGATTTTTCAGGTGTATTTTTAAAAGGAGTTCGTAGTGCATTGGCCAGATTGTACACCCAAAAATTATTCACGCCCATTGGAAAGATGGGTCTGTAATTATTATTCACCCATTTATGGGTTACAAAATGAATGCCGTCAGACTGGCAGACAATGTCAAATTTTTTGTGATTGGCTTGCACCGTTAGTACATCGCCGCAATCAAATGCACGGCTGAAATTGAGGGCAGACTGTATCTGCACACTCGCATCTTTTTTTTGCAGCATCACCGTAGTTTTGCTTTTATATTGGTTATGTACATCAAGCAGCGCGCGTGGTTGTGCCTGATCGCTCAGCCATGATACGGGTAAGATGCAAAGCGAGATATTATTTTTGCTGTCACTACTGCAGTACGGCAACGAAATATTTTCTTTTTCACTCCCGTAAGTTAGCAAAGTGTTTATCATGTTGGGTTCTGCATATTCACTCACAGTGCCATGCCACACTTTTCTATTATCGGCAACAGGTAAGGTCAGATAGAGGGTATTGTTATATTCTGCCCTGTAACGGCCCTGATCGTAACGGATGTAAAGGGGATTATTGACACGCATGGCAGTAGAAGGGTTCTGCGCCCATAATGCCAGTATACTGCGTGTGTATGGTTCTTTGATTTCTTTATTAACCAGTGTCTTGTAACGTTGGTCGTTACGGATCACTTTGCACAGTTGCTCATAATTCAATTTTATATGGCGGTTTTCCAGACTGTCCTGCACCATGCCCAGTAAGTTGTCGAAGGGTTGTTCAATATGATTTTTTGTGCTGTGCACCACCACATTAAAATTATTTTTATTAAGCTCGTTTTTAATAACTGTGAATGCCGACGTCAGCACTATCAATCCAAATAAGATCAGGTAGCGCGAAAAAGCGAGTTCTGTTTTTACCGATAAAAAATTGTACAACGCCGGCTTTTGGATCAGTAAAATAAAAAAGAGCATCAGTGGAAATAGCACACTCAATTTGCTGGTAAGACTTAAGAAAGGATAATCCTGTCCAAAAAAAACAAATCGGTTGGTAGAGGTCAGCCAGACAAACAGGCATAATGTAAAAAAAATAAGCATGGGTATCAAACCTGCATAGGTGCCTGCTTCAAATACGTTGTCCTGCTTTTTGATTTTGTATGAAACAAGGTAAAAAACCAGCGGTAAAATGCAAGTGATCAGTATCAGATACATATTAACGGTGCCCAGTTCACCAATGATAAATCGGGCCACCACTACATCACGTGTCTGGGTATTGTAATTAACGCCCACTTTAGTGAATGACTTAAAGTTGGCAGGTTTGCTGTAATCAAAAGGATTTGAAATATACGTGTTGATGAACCATTGGTTTTCGGCTGTTTCAATAATCTTACGGGCGCTGAAACCTGAATAATCATTTTGTTCCAGCAAGGCACTCACCGGCTGATGAATGATAGAAGCCCGGTACTGTACATGCTTGATTTTTTGGGTGATCTTATTGCTGATGAATGACCTGCTTTGCGGAACTGCAATACACAGCAGATAAGCTGACAGTATGATCAGAGATGCGAGTTTAATTTTTTTACCGGCACCGTCGAACAAATGGATCACCAGCGTGACAATCATCATCAACAGCGCTATAAAGATAAGCTTGTATGTCAGCAGATAGTAGAATAATGATTTCTGTACTATGAAAACAAAATAAAGCACTAAGGCGGCCAGGCCGTAAACCCAGTAATTCCAGGGACGGGTAAACATTTGAAGTATAGGTGTTTTGCCAATCGATTTTTTAAGAAAATTCAGCAGCACATTTTTAAGCAGAATGAAGAGTATGAACAGCACGCAATAACCCCGGTCTGCCAGGGCAAAAAAGAGAATGCTGATGATGGTAATATTAAATGTTGGATTTTGTATCAGATAAAACAAATAGGCCCTGATTTTGTCCAGAAATGTTTGCTGGTATTTCTTATCCAGATGCCGGACTACATACTGTTGGTTAAGCCATTTTGAAAAAACGATATACAAAATAGTAGGAATCAGAATGGTAGACAGCCGTTTGATAAAATCGACCGGCGCCAGAGATAAGACGCCGCAGAT
This sequence comes from Chitinophagaceae bacterium, assembly GCA_020853515.1. Classification (GTDB taxonomy): domain Bacteria; phylum Bacteroidota; class Bacteroidia; order Chitinophagales; family Chitinophagaceae; genus OLB11. The sequence continues at coordinate 10,856 of JADYYU010000270.1, forward strand.
TATCAAAAGTACAGTATAAAAGATAAGGATCTGCTGCATGCCGGATAAATTCCAGCGGGCAGGAAACCAGCGCTGCAGGTCGAAATCAAGAGCGGCTCGCTGTGGCCGGTAGGTTTGCCATTTTCGGTAGATCATCACTGCGATGATCACCCCAAATGTAAACACAAGGGTAGCGGGAACCGGAATATCCAGCCCCAGAAGATTGAAGTCAAAGGAGCGGAAGGTATTTTCAAGCTCGTGCTTTGAAATATTTTCGAGGGGCGGAAAGGTTGCGATGCGCCAGTATAAAATAAAACGGATCACGATGAGTGCAAATAATACAAAAAGGGCGATCGGCTGAAAACGTCTCAGACTGCCTGCGTTGGAAAATACCGTAAAAAAGGCAAACAATAAAAAGATGAAAAGGGTATAGGCAATGGTTTTATTGTAAGAGAATCCATTGTCGGAAAAATCTCTGACGCGGAACTGATATTTTAAATTCTGTTGCGGGTTAAGCAGATAAAACTGATTGTTACTCGCTGTTTTATGTTGAATAGTGGTCGCATTCCGGTCGGTGTAACTGACCTGCAGATTCTGCGATGCATTGCCTGTAGTATATTCCACTACGCCATTAATGACACCACCTCCGCTCAGGTTCGGATGTTGAAAACAAAACCCTTCTGCCAGCGAGAGATCTTTCAGTATATTATTTTGATTGGTAATAAAGCGCACACAATGAGTGCCTTCTGCAGCGTCATTGGGCGTTGAAAGATAGTAGGTATTCGGATAATCAAAATACAATGCCTGCTCGTTTTGCAGCGGCGACAGATGCATTTCTGATTTGTTATTGGCAAAGCCGATATAGAATTTTTCCCCCGCTGCCATATCAAATGTACCTGAGTTGTTTTGTTCAGTCTTGTTGGCAATGAGTTTATAATCACCCAGTGACGATGTTTTGAAAAAGATGTACTGCTGCTCCTTGTCAGTGCTGTGACTGGCTAATAATAAAATACTGCCGGCCTCGCTTAAAATTTCATTCAGTACCTCGTAATCGCCGTCCGATTGTATGCTGTAGTTGTCAATGCTGCTAAACAAATTATTTAAACTGATACCATAGCGGATGGGTTTTATATGGAAAGTTAGCTCCCCGTTACAATTTTTTTTGCCCAATGTTTGTAGCCATTCACGGTCGTTACTGCTGATATGAACGGTAATCTGATCATCGCTGCTGCTGACTTTTTTATGATGAAATGTCAGGGTGTTGATGCCATTTGATATGATCGCATTGTTGACATCATATCCGGGTTTGGCATTGACTACTCTATATTGTTCCCGACCGGTTTTCTGAAAAATGGGTTCATCAAAATCCGTGGTCACTATTTGATAGGCAGTCCCTTTTTGTCTGAATGTAATTTCTGCAATGCCGGAATCTTCCGTTTGATATTGGAAGGTCGCCCTGTCTTTAA
>JADYYU010000271.1 GCA_020853515.1 Chitinophagaceae bacterium
AATGACGGTGGTGCGGTTTTTGCTGGATGAACAACTGCTAAAATTAAATGAATCCGGCGACCTGATAACAACATGAGTAAAATAAAATTTGCCATCATAGGCTACGGAAATATCGGCAAGCGGCACGCGCATCATATACTGGCAAATCCGGAGGCTGAACTGACGGCCATTTGCGAAGTGCCCGAATTTATATTTGATACATCTATGCCAGCCGGTATTAAAACCTACCATGACATCGAGCTATTTTTGAAGGACTGTGATGCAGATGTCGTCAATGTTTGCACCCCTAATTATCTGCATCATGCACATACCATCAAAGCATTGCAGAGCGGACGGCATGTGGTGTGCGAAAAACCAATGGCAGTCTCATCATCGCAGTGCGACGAGATGATTAATGTAGCAGAAAAGATGCAAAAAACCATTTATGTGGTGAAGCAAAACAGGTACAATGAGCCGGTGCAGCAAGTTAAAAAATTACTGGATACACAAACGCTGGGTGAAATTTATTTTGTGAATGTAAACTGCTTCTGGAACAGAAATGAATACTACTACAATGAAAGCGCATGGCGTGGTGACAAGCAAATGGATGGGGGCTGCCTCTTCACCCAGTTCAGTCATTTTGTAGATATCCTTTATTATTTGTTTGGTGATATTGATCACTGCAAAGGCATCATTAAAAATTTTAATCATCCCTATATTGAGATTGAAGATACAGGGAGTTTTTTTATGCAAACAATGCAAGGCGCCATAGTAAATTTTAATTTTTCTACCTGCAGTTATGAAAAAAATATGGAGGGTGCTTTTACGATTTTAGCAGAAAACGGCACCGTAAAAATCGGGGGGCAGTACCTCAATACGATCGAGTATCAGCACATAAAAAATACGATTCTTCCGGATATAAAAATTGAAGCAAAAGCGAACGATTATGGAAAATATCAGGGCAGTATGAGCAACCACGACCGCGTGATCAACAACGTGATCAGGCATCTGCAGGGAACTGAGAATGTAATGACAAACGATTCTGAAGGTAAAAAAGTAGTCGAGATTATCGAGAAAATGTATGCCAATATTAATATATAATATGCTGTAAAATAATTTTATACAAATATGTTTTCTTAATATATTTAGTGAATCCAATCTTTTGGCACGGCCTTTGATTTGATAGGGTAGTTAACACCATGTGAAATGAATAGAATTTCTACCCTCCTCATCTTTATTTTATTGCAAACAAAATTATTCGCTCAGGACGCAACCGTCCGTAGTTGCGGCACCAATGAGTACATGCACCATCTCGCTCTGGAGCATCCTGAAATGGAGACGGAGCGAATGAAGATCGAGCAGCATACACTTCAGTATATGCAGCAGGGCGAAAAAAAGACTCGCACTATTATCACCATACCGGTGGTGGTGCATGTGGTCTACAATCTGGGAGTGCAAAATATCAGCGATGCGCAAATTCAATCGCAGATGCTGGTGCTGAACAAAGATTTCAGAAAACTCAATACCGATTTTATAAATACACCCGGTAGCTTTCAACCCCTGGCTGCCGATTGTCAGATAGAATTTGTGCTGGCCAAACGCGACCCTAACGGTGATTCCACCACAGGTATCACCCGAACATTTACCAATACAACTTCATTTACAGCTAACAACAATGTGAAAAATGCGGCTATCGGCGGTAAAAATGCCTGGCCTGCTACCCAGTATTTAAATATCTGGGTGTGCAAGCTGAGTGGTGGATTACTCGGTTACGGACAGTTTCCCGGCGGACCCGAAGCGACTGACGGCGTGGTGATTTCCTATAAGGCATTTGGCACTACCGGTGCAGCCCTACCGCCTTTTAACAAGGGCCGCACGGCGACCCATGAAATCGGTCATTGGTTAAATTTGTTTCATATCTGGGGCGATGATGGCGGTGGTTGCGGAGGCAGCGATCTAGCAGATGATACACCCAATCAGGGTGCCCAAAATACCGGCGTGCCGGTTTATCCGCACATCTCTTGCAACAACGCTCCTTTCGGCGATATGTTTATGAATTATATGGATTACTCTGATGATATTGCAATGACCATGTTTACCCTGAATCAGAAAGCCCGGATGGATGCCTTGTTTACAGCAGGAGGTTCACGCTATGCTCTCTTATCCAGTCAGGGCGGCAATTATCCGGTGCCACCGGCTGCATGCGCCGTACCTGCAGGATTTTCTACTTCAGGTATTACAGCAGGCAGTGCACAAATCAACTGGAATGCTGTTGCAGGAGCCACATCCTATCAGCTCAGTTACAAAAAAGTCAGTGACACGGCCTGGACCTCAGCCAGTGCAGCGGCCAATCTGCTTGTTTTAAATAACCTGACTGCAGCAACTAATTACGAGTATAAAGTGAGAACGGTTTGTCCTTCCGGCTTCAGCGCCTATGCTGCAACCGGCAGTTTTACTACCTTGCCTCCTGCGAATAGTTGTATTGAAAATTACGAACCGAATAATACGCTTGTTACTGCAGTGACGGTACCTACAGACAGCAACCTAAGTGCGATGATCAGTTACTCTGCCGACAATGATTACTACCGTGTTGAAATCAGTGAGTTCATGCCTAATGTGCGGGTGAGCCTGACGGAATTGCCTCAGGATTATGATCTCTACCTGTATAATATCCGGGGTGGTCTGCTGTCAACATCGTTGTCAGGCGGACTCACCAATGAA
>JADYYU010000272.1 GCA_020853515.1 Chitinophagaceae bacterium
AATGAAAAATGCCGGAACAAGGAGTAACTCATCTTTTCGGGATTTTTCAGGTCATGTTTTTTTTCTTTAATTCGGAAAGTCAACCCAAGTGCAACTACGCCGGGAATGAAGGTGATCAGGAAAATGGTTTTATAGTCCTCCGGATAAAAATGCAAGTAAATCAGTGCCGTAAGGGGTCCTAAAATGGCGCCCAGCGTATCCATCGACCGGTGAAATCCGAATACTTCAGCCCGGTTTTGCAGGTTGCATTCATCAGCCAGCAGGGCATCACGGGCACCTGTTCTGATTCCTTTACCTACCTTGTCAATACTTCTGCCTGCCAGTATCCCACCGGCCAGGTGGCTTGCTACCATCAATGGTCGTGATAGCACACTCAATGCATAGCCGATATTTACAAACGGCAACCTGCGCTGCATGCTATCTGACAAACTCCCGGTGTAAATTTTGGTCAGGCCGGCAATCAGTTCTGCCATACCCTCTAAAATACCAATAAACAAGCCCCCGTAGCCAATTTGAGCCAGATAGAGTGGCATTACAGGGTAGAGCATTTCACTGCTAAAGTCGTTAAACAGACTTACTAATGAAATAATAAAAACCGTTCGGGTAATATTTTTGAACAAAACAGACTAGTATGATTTTAAAAACCTGAAAATACAATTTAATTTGTACAAATAATAACCTACAGTTCATACGCCTTCATTGGTTTCATATTAAGATCACCAAGCTCCTTTATCTGCATCGATCTATAAACTCCTGATGTCGGCATTTTCGAGAATCGTATGCGGCGCGCCATACAAACCTGTCTTAAAAATAGCCGTGGCTAGCTGTGCTGAGGTAATACTAAATTTCTCACCCAGCATTCTGATCAGTGGATATATTATACGCATGCTGCGGTATAAAAAATTCGGTTCCCGGCGTTTTTCGACCGGGTAAATATAGGCTGGTCTGAATGAATAAAAATGGTTGAACTGTTTTTCTATCAGGTAATTTTCAGCCATTCCTTTGTAACGGGCAAAGGGAACACGGCTTTTCCCGGTGAGGTCTGCACCTTGTCCGCTCAGAAAACAGAAGGTAAGTGCCGGGCTCATTTCGCTGAGTGTATTTGCAAAAGACCTGGTAAAGTCAACTGTAATCTGTTTAAATAAGGCATCGTTAACAGCACCGGTATAGGCACCCAGGCAATAAAAAGCGATTTGCTTGTCTTTAAATTTCACTTCGATTGGACTAAAATCTAAAAAGTCAGCGTGCACAACTTCCTGTAGCTTGGGATGGGTGAAATTTCCGGGCCTGCGTACGATGGAAGTGACCGATTCAATTTCTGCAGATTCCAGACACTGCCTGAGCACCAAGCTTCCAATCATGCCCGATGCACCCAAGATGATCACATTTTTCATACGTTTGATTTTTCTATTAACGGTTAGTCTAAAGCAATTTGCCGGACAGCTTATACGTAATTTCTTTGTTGCTGTGTGTTGTTATAAATAGCTTCAAAAATTTTGGCTTCAGCCGGCGTAATAGGAATCTGCCTGCGGCTGAAAACCCTGCTTGCGGTGTCGATGGCCTTATTTAACTGATATTCCATAAACCCATTGGCGCTGCCCCAACTGAATGAAGGAATGAAATTACGGGGAAAACCCGCCCCGTAAATATTACAGCTAAATCCAACCACAGTGCCGGTATTAAACATGGTATTGATACCGCATTTTGAATGGTCGCCCATTACCAGACCGCAAAACTGCAAACCTGTTTTTACAAATGACTTTTTATACTCACTCCACAACTTCACCTCTTCGTAATTATTTTTCAGATTGGAATTGTTGGTGTCTGCACCCAGGTTACACCATTCACCGATCACCGCATTCCCAACAAATCCGTCATGGGCTTTATTAGAATTTGCAATAAACACTGAGTTGTTCACCTCGCCACCTACTTTGCATCCTTCACCCAGCGTTGTAGCGCCATAGATCTTGGTCCCGATCTTCAGGACGGCATTTTCACCCATGGCAAAGGGGCCACGCACTACTGAGCCTTCCATGATCTCGGCATTTTTACCAATATACACCGGTCCGGTGGTCGTATTGATGATGGCGCATTCCATTTTCGCACCTTCTTCAACAAACAACTGATCGCCTAAAATAGTATTGGTAGCGGATACTTGCTGTGACTTTCTACCACGGGTAATTCTTTCATAATCATCTCTGATTGCCTGATCATTATATGAAAAAATATCCCATAGCGCTTTCAGCATCGTGACCTGTGGCAAATAATGAACTTGTTTACAGTTGAGCATGATCGTCTGCAGTTCAAAATCTGCTGCCTCCTCAAAAGAGAGCCTTGCAGCCAGCAACTGATTTTCGGAGATCAGACATTCGCCCTTTTTTAAACTCAAAATGGATTCGGTGATTGCTTTGTCGGGAAACAGCGCCGCATTGATACAAATATTATCCTGAGCCAATACACGCGGAAATTTATCCTGCAAATAGGCCTGTGTAATATAATGGATTGGTGCGCCAAATATCTGATGCCATTTTTCGCGCATCGTAAAAATTCCGCAGCGTAACTCGGCAACAGGCCTTGAATGGGTCAGCGGTAAAAAATGGTGAAAGCGTTCGTCGTCAAATAAAATAAAATTCATAGAAATATCTTAAGTTTTAGAAAGGCCCCTGTATAGGATGATCAGGGTCGGTATCAGGCTTTTTTTCAAGCGTGTGCTTGATAAAGTGAAAACCGGCAAACGCAAACGGATATGCCAATAGCGATATCCTGAGTACCTGATCATTACTGAGAGG